>JAZRXC010000011.1:0-21872 GCA_045600025.1 Lachnospiraceae bacterium | reverse complement strand
CACACAGTTTAACTATATTTTAGTATGTTACACAGCTATAGGTGCCGTAATCGGCAATAACTTTCCTATTCCGATTCAAAAGGGCGGAAAAGGGGTATCTGCAACCACCGGAGCCATGATAATGCTCGATTGGCGCATATTTATCATTTGCCTGATAGTATTTGTCGTGGTAGTTGCAATTACAAGATACGTATCACTTGCATCAATGCTGGCATCAGTGACTATGCTTGGTGCTTGGATTATATTTTACTTATGCGGAATATCGCATATGGCAGAGGAAACTATTATAGAGTCTATTATCCTTGTCGGGATTCTGACTCTGCTTGTAATTCATCGTCACAAAGAAAACATTGTGCGTCTGAAGAACGGAACTGAAAACAAGTTCAGTGTAAAAAGGAGTTAATATGAGCCTTAAAAAGCTTATTTCTATTGCAATTGCAATATTGATGCTTACCTTAAGTGCCTGCGCACAGCAGGTGCCTGAGACAAGTATTCCGGAGACTACGCCGGAACCTACAACTGAAGAGCCTACGACTGAAGCACCCACAGAGCCGGCTAATCCTTACGAAAGTAGAGAAGTACTAAACTTGGCAACAGGAGAAATGACAGGACAATGGATAAACGGCTACGCCGAGGAAGAGGGCGATTTATTCATTGCCAATCTTATTGCACCCACTATTTATTCACATGATCGTAATGGCCGTGAGTTGCTGACGGCAGAAAACGGATATTCTGCCAAGTATGCCGGACAGACCTTTAATTATGCGACAGTAGCCGGGATATATGAAGAATATGACGCCGAAAATGATATCAGCACATATACAATTAAGCTTAATCCAAAAGCAAAATTCAGCAACGGAACGCAGATAACGGCTGATGATTTGATATACACATATTACGTATATTGCGATAATTCCTACAACGGAGCATTTTCCTTAAAGGAGTCTGCAATTACCGGATTGCGCGGATACAGATTCAATGATACCGCAGCTGAAAATGTATTTGTTTCAGAAGAAGAAATCAAAGAAGCACTCGCTAAGCCCTCGGATGATTTAAAAAAGCTTATACGTGATCAGATAATCTACCCGACGCTTAAAGAAGAACAGGAATGGTGTTCCAAGAATTGGGACAGCATGAACGGATATTACATTACCAAGTTTGATATCCACTCAGCAGAGGAATTTTTTGTGCTTTTGTATACCTCATCGCTTCAGCCGGATTATGAGATTGACGGAAAAACATTTGATCAGATAGTAGAAGATACAACCGAATTATTCGGAATGAATTACAAGACCTTGGCGCGCAATTATCAAAATGATCTTGAATATTTCAATGACAAGGTTGAGCTTATTGTTGAGAACTATCTTTATTCGGAGAAGTTAAAAGATGCCGGCGGAACACCGATAGATTATATTACAGGCATTAACAAGCTCGATAATCTTTCAATCAATATAGCCGTAAAAGGAAAGGGTGACACTCTGAAAGCGCAGATTTGCAACATATCCATCCTTTCGCTTGAATATTACGGTGACAAGGCCGGATACAATTATGACGCACATGCTTTCGGCCTGACAAGAGGCGATGTATCCGTTATTAGATCCAAATTATCCGCACCTATGGGATACGGTCCCTTCGAATTTGCCGGATACTATGACGGAAAAGTATATCTTGAAGCAAACACCTATTATTTCGGCAATAAAGCAAGCGCAGTTCTGTGCCTTAATACAGTTGCAGGTGAAGATGAAATCTCCGAATATCTTGCCGGAAATATAGACATCTTATCCAAAAAGGTCGCAGAAATGACTGATGAAGAATTATTGGCAATAGCGCAGGACTCACAGTCAACAAAAGCCATCATGTATAACTCGGATTCCTATTCATATTTCGGAATTAATTGTGACGAGTTAAAACTCGGAGATAAATCAACATCTTCGGCAAGTCTGCATCTGCGCAAAGCAATCGCAATTATCATAGCGCAGGCTCGTCGCGAAGCAATAAGTGAGTGTTTTGACAGCGAAGAAATAGTTATGGAATATTCATTCTCAACATCATTCTGGGGCACACCTACTTCCGAAGACGAGGGATATCAAAAGGCATTTTCGGTAAATAGTGATGGCGAGGAAATCACTGCCGACAATTATATTGAGTCGGCAAGGGCAGAGTTAAAAGCCGCCGGATATAAGTACAAATCCGGAAAGGCAACAGCGCCCAAGGGCGGTAAGAAGACATTTGAAATACTGGTTCCCGCATATGTTCAAGATGATGATGTTTTAATGAAAGCATTAGAAAAAGCGACGGCAGCATTTGCAGAGCTGGATATTACACTAAAGAGAACAGATGTAGAAAATATAGATGAATTCATTCTTCAGCTTGCATCCGGAGGAGAGGAACTTTGGATAGCACAGAGAAGCACGGCTTCACCTAAGCTTGCAGCATTTTACAGTACGGGCGGAAGCAGTAACTACTACAACCTTGCAGATGCAAAAGTTGATGAACTTATAAACACTGCATCAGCTACTATAGACCCGGATGAAAAAGCTGCAATTTATAAGCAGATTTATATGCAAATAATGACAGATGCGGTTGAGATTCCGATATACCAGAGCCAGGCCTTCATATTCTATCGAAATGATAAGCTCACTATACCTGAATTTGCACCGACTGAATATTACAATTATCCGGAGATTTTATCGGCATTCATATTAAATCGTCGATAACATGGGGAGAGACGAGTGAATAAAGTTTATATATACACAGACGGATCCTCAAGAGGAAATCCGGGGCCCGGCGGATACGGAGCAGTCCTAAAATTCACAGATGACAAAGGCGAGCTTCACATGAAAGAGATGTCCGCAGGTTATAAGTTTACAACAAATAACCGCATGGAAATTATGGGAGCAATAGTTGCTTTGGAAGCCTTGAAGTTCCCGTGCGAAGTAGAGCTCACTTCGGATTCGGCATACCTGATTCACGCATTTACCGAAGGTTGGCTGACAAAATGGCAGGCAGCCGGATGGAAGCGAGGTAAAGAGCCTGTAAAAAACATTGATTTATGGAAAAAGCTGCTACTCGCGGCAGAGCCCCACACGATTACCTGGAACTGGGTAAAAGGGCATGCGGGGCATCCGGAAAACGAACGTTGCGACCAGCTGGCTCAAGGCGCGGCCGATGGAAATAACTTACAAGATGATACTGTGGAGGAAATATAAATGGAACCCAAGAAATATGGTGTAAATGAACTTAGAAAGATGTTCCTTGACTTCTTTGCAACAAAAGGACATCTAACACGCGGCAGTTATTCACTGGTGCCGCATAATGACAAGAGCGTCCTGCTTATTCCGGCAGGTATGGCTCCTCTTAAGCCTTACTTTACCGGTCAGGAGGTACCGCCCAACAGACGTATGGCAACCTGCCAGAAGTGCATTCGTACCGGTGATATTGAGAATGTAGGTAAGACTGCCCGTCACGGCACTTTCTTTGAGATGCTCGGCAATTTTTCTTTCGGTGATTACTTCAAGAAAGAATCACTTGCCTGGACATGGGAATTTCTTACAGAGGTTGTAGGCCTTGATCCCGACAGACTCTATCCGTCAATATATGAGGATGACGATGAAGCATTTGAAATCTGGAACAAACAGATTGGCGTTCCTGCAGAAAAGATTTTCCGCTTCGGTAAAGAAGATAACTTCTGGGAGCATGGCGCAGGCCCTTGCGGACCTTGCTCTGAAGTATACTATGACCGCGGAGAAAAGTACGGCTGCGGTAAGCCCGGCTGCACTGTAGGTTGTGACTGCGACCGTTATATGGAAATCTGGAACAATGTATTTACTCAGTTTGACGGTGACGGCAAGGGCGGTTACACCGAACTCGCAAATAAGAATATCGATACCGGTATGGGACTTGAGCGCCTTGCGGTTGTAGTGCAGGATGTTGATTCAATATTCAACATTGACTCAATAAGAGCCCTTCTTGATGAGGTTGCTCGCCTTGCGGGAACCGAATATAAGGCAGATGATAAGAAAGATATAAGCTTAAGGCTTATTACCGACCATATCAGAAGCGTTACATTTATGGTATCTGATGGTATTCTTCCTTCAAATGAAGGCCGCGGATATGTTCTTCGCCGTCTGCTCAGAAGAGCCGCTCGTCACGGAAGACTGCTTGGTATAGAAGGCACATTCCTTGCAAAACTCAGCGAGAAGGTTATCGAAGTATCAAGAGACGGATATCCGGAGCTCGGTGAGAAGCACGAGTTTATTTACAAGGTTATCAGTGAGGAAGAAGAAAAGTTCAACAGAACTATTGACCAGGGGCTTTCAATCCTGTCTGATATGGAAGCAGGACTCAAGGCTTCAGGTACACTTTCAGGAGAAGATGCATTTAAGCTTTATGATACTTATGGATTCCCGCTTGATCTTACCAAAGAGATTCTTGAAGAAAAGGGATACTCTGTTGATGAAGAAGGCTTTGCCGCTTGCATGAATAAACAGCGTGAAACTGCAAGAGCCGCGCGTAAGACTACCAACTACATGGGTGCTGACGTAACAGTATATCAGTCAATAGATCCCGCAATCACCTCCGAGTTCATCGGATATGACTGCACATGCGCAAAGGGTAAGGTTCTTGTACTTACAACAGAAGATGAAATAGTTGACGCACTTATCGACGGTCAGAATGGAACAATCATAGTTGATAAGACACCTTTCTATGCAACAATGGGTGGTCAGCACGCTGACACAGGTATTATTTCAACACCTGACGGAAGCTTTGAAGTTGTTGATACAATCAAGCTTCAGGGAGGTAAAATCGGACATGTCGGACATGTAATCTCCGGTATGTTTAAAGTAGGTGATGAGGTTGAACTTAAGATTGACATCAATCGCAGAAACCTTATTTGCGGTAACCACAGCGCAACGCATCTGCTTCAGAAAGCGCTTCGCATAGTGCTCGGTAACCACGTAGAACAGGCAGGTTCAGACGTTGATGATAACCGACTTCGTTTTGACTTTACACATTTCTCAGCCATGACTCCCGCAGAGATTAAGCAGGTTGAGCAGATAGTAAATGATCAAATAGCCGAAGGCCTTGAAGTTCATACGGATGTTATGGATATTGAGGAAGCCAAGAAGACCGGAGCTATGGCCTTGTTCGGTGAGAAATATGCAGAAAAGGTTCGTGTAGTATCAATGGGCGACTTCTCGAAGGAACTCTGCGGCGGTACACATGTATCAAATACAAATACGATATCCTGCTTCAAGATTATTTCCGAAAACGGTATTTCAGCAGGTGTTCGTCGTATTGAAGCACTCACATCAAAGGGGCTTCTGGCATATTATGCTGATATAGAAGAAAAATACAACAAGCTGTCACAGACCGCAAAGGTTGCTCCCGACATGCTTGAGACAAAGATTGCTCAGCTTATTGCAGAGAATAAACAGCTCGCATCAGAAAATGAAAAGCTCAAAGCCAAGATGGCTTCTGACAGCCTCGGAAATGTTATGAACCAGGTAGTAGAAGTAAAGGGCGTAAAGGTTCTGGCAGCAGCAATCGACGGCGCAGGAATGAATGAACTGAGAAACTTGAGCGATGATCTGCGTGACAAGCTCGGGGATGGTGTAATTGTTCTCGCTTCTGCTGCTGATGGCAAGGTAAACCTGATAGCGGCAGCTACAGATTCAGTTCAGAACATGGGCGTACATGCCGGCAATCTTATTAAGGAAATCGCTCCTATAGTAGGCGGTGGCGGTGGCGGAAGACCTTCTATGGCACAGGCCGGAGGAAAGAATCCTGAAGGTATCAAGGAAGCTCTTGAAAAAGCCATAGAGGTAATATCAAGCCAGATTAAATGATATCTAAGAGGCCGTGTAAACGGCCTCTATAAATGGATGAAAAATAAAGATAAAACAAAAAAACCGAATATGCTCTGGGATTATTCGAAGGGTAGCAGATGCTTTTTTGCATTCAGTATTTTATTTGCAATAATGAATGCTTTTTCCCATATGCTTTCACCGCAGATTATCAGGATAGCACTTGATAATGTTCTTGGAGATTCAACAGAAAACTTATCACCGGCTATATCGGATATCATTGATTCTTTAGGTGGTCTTTCTTATCTTGCGGATAATCTTTGGGTATTGGCTCTTGCCATTGTCGCTTCAGGAGCACTTATGGCAATAGCTCAGCTCGGTTATCTGGTTTCAGTAAGCAAAGGAACAGAGAATCTTCTGAAAAAGCTTCGCGATTCTTTATTTGGTCATATTGAGCGTTTGCCTTATGACTGGCACATGAAGAATCACACCGGCGATATTTTGCAGCGCTGTACCTATGACCTTGACGTAATCAGAAGATTTTTTGCGGATCAGCTGGCTGCTGTTTGCAGGATAATTTTCCTGCTTGCATTTGCTTTTACGTTTATGTCATCAATGAATCTGATACTTACGTTAATTGCATTTGTCCCGGTTCCTTTTGTTCTCTGGTACTCCATCAGATTTCATAATTCAATGAAAAAAGACTTCCGCGAATGCGATGAAAAAGAGGGAGTCTTGTCCGCTATGGTTCAGGAAAACCTGACCGGCGTCAGAGTTGTAAGAGCTTTCGGAAAAGAAACATATGAGAAGGACCATTTTGGCAAATTCAATATTTTCTACACTAATTTGTGGGTTAAAGTAGCTCAAAAACTCGGTAAGTTCTGGTGCACATCGGATTTCATATCCAGTTTTCAGGTGCTTCTGATTATTATTGCAGGCGCAATATTTGCCGTAAATGACAAGATTACGCCGGGTGAATATGTGGCATTTATTTCCTACAATCATTCGCTTGTATGGCCGATAAGACGTCTCGGACGCGTTATATCGGAGATGAGTAAGCTTTCGGTTTCAACCGTTCGTATTGAAGAAATATTGAATGAAGAAGAGGAAACTTCAAAAGAAGATCTTTCTATATGCAATATGAGCGGCGATATTGAATTTTCGCATGTTAATTTCGGCTTTTCAGAAAAAAAGCAGGTGCTTCATGATGTGTCATTTACGGTTAAATCAGGTACTACGCTTGGACTGATGGGAGCTACCGGTAGCGGTAAATCCACGATAATACAGCTGCTTGATAAACTATACGATTTACCCGAAGGATGCGGAACTATATCTATAGGCGGAGTTGATATCAGAACCGTTAACACGGAATTCTTGCGTAAGAACATCGGTCTCGTAATACAAGAACCATTCCTTTTCTCGCGCTCAATCAAGGATAATATAAGTGTAACAAAGCCGGATGCGGATATGGAAGAAATAATTACGGCATCCAAAGACGCAAGTCTCCATGATTCAATATGTGAATTTACTGCAGGATATGACACCTTCGTAGGAGAGCGCGGAGTTACGCTCTCGGGTGGCCAAAAGCAGCGAGCAGCCATTGCCAGAATGCTTCTTTCAAATGCACCTATTATGGTATTTGATGACTCATTATCCGCTGTTGATACTGAGACGGAAGCAAAGATTAAAGCTGCGATAGAAAGTCGTTTCGGAAGCGCGACTATTATCATCATTTCCCATAGAATTAATACATTGTCAAAGGCGGATAAGATTGTTGTGCTGGACCATGGAAGCGTTGCCGAGGTAGGTACGCATGATGAGCTTAAGTGTGCCGGCGGATACTATCAGAAAGCATATGAACTTCAGGAAGGCTCCGGAAAGGAGGCGGCTGTATGAGCAGAAAACCAGTAGATGACCATAAGAGCGACTACGATATCAGCCTGCCGCTGTTCGGTATTCCGAAGATTCTTCCTCACATAAAGGAAATCAAGAAGCCGTTTATATTTATTTGCATAATGGCCACGCTTGCGGGACTTATGGATACGCTTATGCCGCTGTTTCAGAGATATTCGCTCAACCATTTTGTAAACGGACACACGCTTGATACCATATGGCTCTTTATCGCACTTTATGTTTTGTTTGTTGCAATTGAATGCGTCTGCAATTATTTTGCCAACGTTACAAGCTTCACAACAGAGGTTACAATTAACAAATTACTCAGAGATAAGCTTTTCACCCACCTTCAGACGCTTTCATTTGGATTCTTTAACACAAACAGCGTCGGATATATTCATTCACGTGTAATGAGTGATTCTTCGCGTATCGGAGAGATTATCAGCTGGGGTGTAAATGAAGGCCTTTGGCAGATTACTTATCTGATTTTTGCTTTCATAGTAATGTTTGTCATTGACCCGGCTCTTGCGATTATTGTAGCAACGGTCATTCCTGCAATTACTCTTGTGTATGCACTGTTCCAGAAGAAACTTGTACGCATCAACAGGGAAATACGCGAAACTAATGCAAAAATAACCGGCGATTATAATGAGGGCATAACCGGTGCAAAGAATATAAAAACGCTGGTAATTGAAAAGTTGATGACAGACTCCTTTAAAGAGGATACCGATAATCTGAAGAAAAAGCAGATACACGGCTCGGTGCTAAGAGGCGCTTTCGGCGCAACGATGCATTTTGCTTCTTCAGTTGGCCTTGCCCTTGTCCTTTGGAAGGGCGGAATCCTTGCGGCAAATGAAGTCGGAACATTTTCACTGTTTATGTCATATGCAGAAGGCATAGTTGAGCCTGTACGCTGGGTGGTTGATATGATATCAGACCTTATCAGTACCCAGGTAAACATTGAACGTGTTACCCGCATCCTCGAGACAGAACCGGATGTATATGATACACCGGAAGTAATAGAAAAATACGGCGATACCTTTAACCCGAAAAAAGAAAACTGGGAAGAGCTTAAAGGCGATATCGAGTTTAAAAACGTTGATTTTATGTACCCGGACGGAGATGAATATGTATTGGAGAACTTCAATTTGCACATTCCCTTCGGGACAAATGTTGCCATAGTTGGTGAGACCGGCGCAGGAAAATCAACTCTTGCCAATCTTATTTGCAGATTCTATGAGCCTACAAAAGGACAGGTGCTCATAGACGGACGGGATGCACGCGAGCGCAGCCAGCTGTGGTTGCATTCATCGCTTGGATATGTGCTGCAGACGCCGCATCTTTTCTCAGGAACTGTTAGAGACAACCTGCTATACGGTAATTCCGATGCAACCGACGAACAGATAAACGAGGCAATCAGCCTGGTATCTGCAGATCAGGTTATTGCAGACCTTCCAAATGGCCTTGATACCGATGTTGGTGAAGGCGGCGGCATGTTATCCACCGGTGAAAAGCAGCTGATTTCATTTGCCAGGGCACTTCTTGCAGATCCGAAGATACTGGTACTTGACGAAGCAACTGCATCAGTTGACACAATAACCGAAAAGAAAATCCAGGCAGCAATTGATAAAGTAATCAAAGGCCGTACATCAATCGTTATTGCTCACAGATTATCAACTATTAGAGACGCGGATATTATTCTTGTTGTTAAAAAAGGCAAGATAGTCGAACAGGGCACTCATGATGAACTTCTTGCTATGGACGGCTACTATAAGATGCTTTACACAAGACAATTTGAAGATGAGGCTACAGAGGCGCTTTTATCATCAAAAATGTCTTGACAAATGTAAACAATCTGATGTAATCTAACACTTGCCCGTCAGGGTAATCTCAAGCTGGAGGAGGTGACAAATATGGCAACAGTAATCGTAAAAGAGAACGAAACACTTGATAGTGCGCTTCGTAGATTTAAGCGTAACTGCGCTAAAGACGGAATCCAGCAGGAGATTCGTAAGCGTGAGTGCTATGAGAAGCCCAGCGTAAAGCGCAAGAAGAAGTCTGAGGCAGCTCGTAAGCGCAAGTTCTGATTTTGATCTCTTTTGGCGGCACATTTGTGCCGCTTTTTTTATTGCATTTACATTTACTTAGAAGGTCTTTTTGTGTATAATATTGTCGGAGGTTTATCATGAATTTAACAGACAAAATTACTATAAATACTCAGAGCAGCATCAAGGTTTCACTTGAGAACAAAACCATTTATTTTGACCCTTTTAAGATTCAGGAAGAAGTACATGATGCGGACATAGTTTTTATTACACACGCACATTTTGATCACTTTTCCGCCGGGGACCTCGAAAAGGTCATAAGCGAAAAGACCACCCTCGTTATTCCCGAGTCATTAAAAGAAAAACTCGGAGAACTGGAGGGACCTGCCGATGAAGTAATAATGGTGAATCCCGGAGATAAACTCAACGTATGCGGGGTGCCGTGTGAGGTGGTTTATTCTTACAACACTAATAAACCAAATCATTTGATTGAGTATAAGTGGGTCGGATATGTTGTTGAACTTCTTGGTGAGCGTATGTATGTTGCAGGCGATACGGATGTTATTCCCGAAATTGAAGAAATAAAATGCGACATAGCACTTGTCCCTATCGGCGGAACATATACCATGGACCTTTATGAAGCCGCTGATTATGTAAATAAAATTCATCCCGATACGGTTATTCCTATTCATTACGGCAGCGTAGTCGGAAAAGAAGAGATGGGACTTGAATTTGCGAAACTCATTAATCCGGATATTAATGTAGTAATTAAACTTGAATTCGTAGAAATATGGCAGAAACAGAGATAATTATTGAATTACCTATAGAACAGCTTCGCGCGATAAGCGGTATGCTGGATTCATACTTCCGCAAGCTTGAGGAAGCCTTTTTGGTACGAATAATAACAAGAGGCGATGCCTTGAAAATTGCCGGATCAGAAGGCGCCGTAAAAAAAGCCGCAACCGTTATAGGTGAGCTTGCTGAGTTATCACGCAGAGGCAATGAATTAACTGAGCAGAGCGTAGATTATGCAATTGCACAGACGGCTGACAACAAAGAGTCACAGCTTCTTGAAATCGATGAAGATATTATATGCAGAACCATTTCCGGTAAGCCTATAAAACCTAAAACTTCAGGTCAGAAAAAATATGTGGATGCAATCCGTAGGAGCATGATTACTTTCGGCCTCGGTCCTGCCGGCACAGGTAAAACCTATCTTGCCATGGCTATGGCTGTTCAGGCACTTAAAGCAGTCGAGGTCACACGACTGATTCTTACGCGCCCTGCCATAGAAGCAGGCGAGAAACTCGGCTTTCTGCCGGGTGATCTCCAGAGTAAGATCGACCCATATTTGCGCCCTTTATATGATGCACTGTATCAGATGCTCGGTGCAGAATCATATCTGCATCTTGCCGAAAAAGGCGTAATCGAAGTTGCACCGTTGGCATACATGCGAGGCAGAACCTTGGACAATGCCTATATAATTCTTGATGAAGCACAAAACACAACGCCCGCGCAGATGAAAATGTTTCTTACACGTATCGGTTTTGGTTCTAAGGTTATTGTTACGGGCGACATAACGCAGAAGGATCTTCCGTCAGGTGCGGTATCAGGACTTGATATAGCCATGAAAGTCATACGTGATATTGATGACATCAGTATTATTGAGTTGACGAGTCGAGACGTTGTCAGACACCCGCTTGTACAGAAGATAGTTGATGCATACGAAAAATATGAAAAGAAGCAGGAATATAAAGCAAATAGGAGACCTGCACAGGACAAAAAACATGACCGTTGATATTAAATATGAATCAGAAACTAAACTTGATTTTAACTATGAGGAAGTAATCAAAAAAGTAGTAACGGCAGCATTAGCTCATGAAAAATGCCCCTATGAGGCAGAGGTAAATGTTCTTTTAACAGATGACGAGCAGATAAAAGAACTGAATTCAAAATTCCGCTTTATCGAGAAGACAACGGATGTACTGTCATTCCCGATGGTTGACTGGGACGAACCTGCTGCATACTACGTGCTCGAAGATGATTTATCGGATATGTACTTTGATCCCGAGAGTGGAGAATTGATTCTCGGCGATATTGCTATTTCTATTCAAAAGGTTATTGAACAGGCGGAGAGCTACGGCCATAGCAAAGAGCGTGAACTCGGCTTTTTAGTTGCGCACAGTATGCTTCATTTGCTTGGATATGACCACATAGACGAAGAAGAAAGAATAAAAATGGAGGAGCGCCAAGAAGACATACTAAAAGGACTTGGCATTACAAGAGGATAATGAAAAAAGCTGTAGGCATTTTTTTAATTCTTACTATGGTACTAAGCTGTTTCGGATTTTCAGGATGCGCAGCAAATGATACTACATCTGCTGCAAATACTGAAACTGTCGAGACTTCTGAACATACCATTCCTGTCAGCACATTAGATTATTCTGAAGTAACAACAGAGGCCGAACCGGAACCGCTTCCCGAAGGATATATGTACAGCTATTTGACCGGTCTTCCCGTAAAAGAGGAGATAGGAAAGCTTCGCCCTGTCGGATTCCAGATTGATAACGAAAAGTATGCACTGCCCCAATGTGGTATATCTCAGGCAGAGGTAGTATATGAAGTTCCTATAGAGGCCTATGAAGTACGTTTGACGGCAATATTCCAGGACATGACTGACATTGAAAAAATAGGACCCTTACGTTCCGCGCGCAGTTACCATCCCGGTATTCTCGCTGAATTTGACGGAATCTTCTTCCATAACGGCAGAAGTTCTATGGCGGAGAAATACCTTGATGATGAGAGATGTGATGACATAGAAGCTGTTGATCGCGATTACAATGCAAAATATATAGTAAGCGGATGGACAAGCGGTCATAATGATTTCACAAATCCTGAAAAAGTTGAGGATCGTATAGAACTCAGGAAATTCAGAAGAGAGCTGACCGATTCTTTCACGTATAAGTTTAAGTTTGCTCAGAAAAACAACACCCTCGAACAAATTGACGGCAATTATACTGCCGATACTGTTGAAACCAATTACAAGCAAAATAAATCATATTTTGTATACAATGCAGATGATGGTTTATATTATCGATTTGCATACGGACAAAAATGTATCGACGGCAATAATAACAAACAGGTTGCAGTAAAGAATATTATTTTCCAGTATTGCTCGTATAACCTTGAATGGGATAAGGATACAAAGAACATCCATACCGTGGGCAGCGATAACGGTATATTTGTTACTAACGGTAAAGCTGTTCATATAACATGGGAAAAAGAAGATTACTGGGAAAATACACACTACTATTACGAGGACGGAACAGAAATCGAACTGAATCCCGGACAGACCTGGGTGTGCATAGTTCTTCCGACATTAACTGATTGGCCCTCAATAGGATAATGGCAAATAAAAAGAAGAGTAACAATTTCATAATTCAGGGAAGTATATTGGCAGTCGCCGGGCTTATTGTAAGGCTGATTGGCCTTTTGTATCGTATCCCGCTCACGAATATTATCGGAGAAGAAGGAATCGGTGTTTATTCAACCGCTTACTCCGTATATGACATTTTGCTTCTTCTTTCAAGCTATAGCCTGCCGCTTGCGGTATCACGCATTATATCATCGTCAAGAGCGGCAAAGGCATTTAGGAGTTGCAGAGTGTATTTTGTCTGCGCCTTGATATTCGGCGCATTTACCGGAACGGTATGCGGTCTGATTTGCTTCTTCGGAGCAGACTTAGCCGCGCAAATATTTAACATGCCTCAGGCAAGCACTGCGATAAAGACCTTGGCACCGACCATCTTCATTATGGCATTTCTCGGCGTATTGCGCGGATATTTTCAAGGCCATGGCACCATGGTTCCGACCGCTTTTTCGCAGATTATTGAGCAAATAGTTCACGCAGTAGTAAGCCTGATCGCCGGTTATAATTTCATGCTGATAGGAATCAGTATGGATGCTGAGCAGGGTTTGACTAACGGCTACTATAAGAGCGGAATGAGTGCAGCCGGTGCGACTTTGGGTACCGGAGCCGGGGCTTTATTTGCCCTGCTTTTCTTTATTTTCCTTTATTTTGTCAACAGACCAAGGGCAAATGCCAAGATAGCTGCCTGCAATGAGAATAAAGCAGTTACTTATGAATATGCCATGAAAGTAATTGCGCTTACTGTTGCACCGGTACTGTTTTCATCAGCGATTTATCATGTTATCAATATTGTTGATCAGACTATATTCGGGCAGTATTACGGCACGGGTTATAACGGGATATGGGGCGCTTATAACGGCAAATACAACCTTCTTACTCATATTCCGACGGCTATTGCTTCAGCCGTTGGCTCAGCTGTCGTTCCTGCACTTGCGGCCGCTGCGCAGCAGAAGAACAGACCCGTTATTGTTGAAAAAACCGAAACGGCAATTCGTTTTAATATGCTTGTTGCAATTCCGGCAGCAACAGGACTTGCCGTTCTTGCTACACCAATTATGAATCTACTGTTCAATTCTGATAATACATTGGCAGCAAAGCTTATGTTAATCGGATCATCTTCAGTAGTATTTACTGCAATTTCCACGACTACCAATTCGGTACTTCAGGGTATCGGAAAAATATGGATTCCGGTAAGAAATTCGCTTATTTCACTGGTTATACATTCACTTGTACTGGTAATAGTTCTCTTTGGATTCGATGCGGGAATTGAAGGACTGGTTGTTGCAAATATTCTGTTCTACGCACTTATGACCGTATTCAATAATATCAGCCTACGCAAGTGCCTTGGATACAAGCAGGAATTAAAAAAGACATTTTTCCTTCCGCTTATGTCATCAGCAATACTCGGAGTAATGGCATTTGCCTCATACAGAGTTATTTATAATCTCAGCGGTTCAAATCTTATTTCCGTAGTAATTGCGATATGTATAGGCATTCTTGTATATGCCGAGATGCTTATTGTAACAGGTGCACTGGATGAAAAGGATCTGCTTTCAATGCCTAAGGGCAAGCTTTTGGTTAAGATTTGTCGTAAGCTTCATCTGTTGAGGAAATAATATGAATGTATGTGTAATAGGCGGAGGAGCCTCCGGAATAACAGCAGCAATACATGCAGCAAGAAACGGCGCAACATGCTACGTACTTGAGGCAGGGACTGCTCCGCTTAAAAAACTTCTTTCAACCGGCAACGGGAGATGCAACTTTTCAAATATGCGCCTTGCCAAGGCGGCCTATCATACGGATTCATCTCTTATAGGTTCATGCCTTGCAAGATTTTCAAATGAGGAAGCGCTCGTGTTTTTTGAATCAATCGGCGTATATCCCGTGATACAGGACGGTTATGTATATCCGATGTCAGGCGAGGCCAAGCAGGTTAAGCAGGCGCTTATTAAAGAAGCAGACAGGTTAGGAATTAAAATCCATAATAATACACCTGTTAAAGAAGTTATTTATTCCGATGGAGGATTTGATATTATTTGCGACGGCTATACATATAATGCGGATTCGGTAATAGTCGCTTGCGGAGGTTTGGCTATGCCATCCTCGGATGAAGCAGGAACCGGATATAAAATTGCAAGCTCTTTCGGGCATGAGATCATTAAGCCGCTTCCGGCACTTGTTCCGATAATAGCAGAATCAACGCTTGCAAAGGCGTCAGGGGTACGCGTACCGGCTGAACTTACAGTGTTTATAGAAGGCGAAGATGTTGCTGATGCAGCAGGCGAATTACAGATAACCGATTACGGTTTATCAGGTATTCCGGCAATGCAAATCAGCAGATATATTTCGCGCGCAATTGATCAGGGCCAAAAGGCAGAAATAGTAATTGATTTCTTCCCCGGATTGAGTATTAAAGAATTGGATAATCTGATTAAACACGGTGGGATAGACAGCTTATTGCCCGGCAAGCTTTCACAGGTATTAAAAGAAGCCGGCGCAAATACACTTAAGCATTATGTTTTTAAGCCGACGGCAGTGAAGACATTCAAAGAAGCGCAGGTTACTACAGGTGGAGTAAGCCTTGCTGACATTGACGGATATACTCTTGAATCCGAACGTCAGCGCGGACTGTATTTTACCGGAGAAGTACTTGACATAGATGGATTATGCGGAGGATACAACCTGCATTTTGCATGGGCAAGCGGTGCTATAGCAGGTACTGCCGCTGCCGGAAGCTATTTTGAAGGCGAATCTGCCACAAATGAGCAGATGGAACGCTGGGACAAGTTTACTTATTCCGGAAAGAGACATGACTAAGACCTTTGTTGTCAAAGATATAAAACTGTCAATAGATGCAGGCGATGATGAGCTTTCGCATGAACTTAAGAGAAGAGGCGTGCATGCCGATATCTCTTCTTTTAAGATACTGAAAAAGTCACTTGATGCCAGAGATAAGAGTGCACTCCGCTATATTTATACATTGGCGTCAGACGGGTATTTGCCTTCAGGAAGATTGGGAAAAGGATGCGAATTGCGGCAGATTGCCGAGTATCAAATTCCGGCACCTGGAGAAGAGAAGCTTCAGAATCGCCCTGTTATAGTAGGCGCCGGTCCTGCTGGCTTATTTGCCGGCTTGATTCTTGCCGAGGCCGGATACAGACCTCTGATTATCGAACGTGGTCAGTCAGTCGAGGAAAGAAGCAAAACAGTTGCTGCACATCAGATGGGCGAAGCATTATCACCTGAATCAAATGTCTGCTACGGGGAAGGCGGTGCAGGTACATTCTCTGATGGCAAGCTTACTACGGGTATAAAAGATGACTACGGAAGAGAACGTTATGTCCTAAATGCCTTTGCTGCTTGCGGCGCAGATGAAAGCATAAAATACTGGTACAGACCACACATCGGCTCGGACGTTCTTCCTGTAGTGATAAAGAATCTCCGCAAAAAAATACAACTTGCGGGCGGCACGTTTTTATTTGACACAAAGCTTGTAGGACTTGATCAAAAAAACGGACGCATTACAGCCGTTAAAATTTCAAATAAAGACGGTTTTGATACTGTTCAGACAGAATGTCTGATTCTTGCAACAGGTCACAGCGCACAGGATACTTACAGATTAGTTTGCGAGTCAGGTGCGGATATGATTTCAAAACCATTTGCAGTCGGTTTCAGGATTCAGCATCCGCAGGATATGATTCAGCTTGCGCAGTACGGAACAACGGACAGAACTTATCTGCCCGCAGCAGATTATAAGCTTACGGCAAATGTCGGCGGACGCGGTGTATACACGTTTTGTATGTGTCCGGGTGGATATATTGTTGATTCGTCAACAGAAGACGGGTGCTTATGCATAAACGGTATGAGCTATAGCGGACGCGATGGCCGAAATGCAAATTCCGCTGTAATAGCGCAGGTAAATCAGGGCGATTACGGCGACGGGCTTTTTGCGGGACTCGAATTCCAAAAAGAAATTGAAAGATGTGCTTGGCAGGTTGCAGGAGGCAGCATTCCCGTTCAGACATTCGGAGATTTTATATACGGAAGAGCAACAAAGGCGGCCGGTGATATAAGCCCTCAGATAAGCGGTAAATACGAATTTGGTGATTTATCAAGTATTTTACCGCCGGTAATAAATCAATCGATTATTGAGGCAATTACGAGCTTTGGCGGGCATATAAAAGGCTTTGACAGGCAGGACTCGCTGCTTGCCGCTGTTGAAAGCCGCACCTCATCACCTGTACGTATTTGCAGAAATGAGCATTTTGAGAGCAACTTAGGCGGCCTTTTCCCTTGCGGAGAGGGGGCAGGATATGCCGGAGGTATTATGTCCGCTGCAATTGACGGCATAAAAGTTGCTGAAGAAATAATAAGGAGATATAAAAGTGTCTGATTTTTCATCACAGCAAGAAACAAACAGACAATATGATTATATAAAAAAACTTGCGGAAGAAGTAAAGCTTCGTGAGATAAAACTCGGCCGTCCGCTTACGGCCTGCATTGTTACATTCGGATGTCAGATGAATGCAAGAGATTCAGAAAAGCTTATGGGTATTCTTGAAAGTGCAGGCTTTGTCGAAAGCGACAGCGAGTTTTCCGACTTTGTGCTTTTCAATACTTGTACCGTAAGAGAAAACGCTAACGAGAGGTTATACGGTCATCTCGGTCATTTAAAGCATTATAAAGAAAGCCATCCAGATACCATCATAGCCGTATGCGGCTGTATGATGCAAGAACCGTCAGAAGAGAAAAAAGTCCGTGATGTGTATAAGTTCATTGATATCGCTTTCGGTACGCATAATATTTACAAGCTTGCCGAGCTCTTATACGAATTTTACACAACCGGACACAGAGTAATTGATGTATGGCAGCAGGAGAAGGACATAGTTGAGAAGCTTCCCGCCAAGAGAAAATACGCATTTAAGTCAGGCGTAAATATCATGTTCGGATGCAACAATTTCTGCAGCTATTGCATAGTTCCTTACGTGCGCGGACGAGAAAGAAGCAGAAAGCCTGAAGATATTATTGATGAGATTAAAGGCCTTGTTGCCGATGGGGTGCGTGAGGTTATGCTGCTCGGACAAAATGTCAATTCTTACGGCCGCGGACTAACACATGAGATTTCATTTGCCGAGTTGTTAAAACAGGTTACCGAAATTGACGGACTTGAGAGAGTGCGTTTTATGACATCTCATCCGAAGGATCTGTCAGATGAACTGATAGATGTTATGGCATCTTCGCAGAAGGTTTGCAGACATCTTCACCTGCCGCTTCAGTCCGGCAGTACGAAGATACTTACGGAAATGAACCGCAGATACACCAAAGAATCTTACCTTGCGCTCGTTGACAGAATCAGGTCAAAGATTCCGGACATATCGCTTACGACGGACATTATTGTCGGATTTCCCGGAGAGACTGATGAGGACTTTGAAGAAACCTTAGATGTTGTTCGCAGGGTACGTTACGACAGCGCATATACTTTTATATATTCACCACGTGAAGGCACACCGGCGGCTTCATTTGATAACCAGGTGCCGCAGGACGTAATAAAAGTCAGATTTAAAAAACTGATTGATCTTGTACAGGATATCGCTTCGCATGTATGCAAGAAAGATTTAGGGAAAGTCCTCCCGGTTTTGGTTGAGGAAGTAGATGAACATGATGATACCATGCTAACCGGAAGACTATCAAATAATATTATGGTACATTTTGCCGGAAGCCCTGACCTTGTCGGAACCATAGTTCAGACTGAACTCACGGATGCTCACGGATTTTATTATATCGGAAGGATGATTGACTGATGCTATCACCTATGATGCAGCACTATCTTGATACTAAGAAAGAGTATGCTGACTGTATACTTTTTTACAGACTCGGAGATTTCTATGAGATGTTCTTCGAGGACGCAAAGCTTGTATCAAAAGAACTCGAGCTGTTTTTAACAAGTAAAGATTGCGGATTAGAAGAGCGTGCCCCTATGTGCGGCGTTCCTTTCCATGCCGCCGATTCTTATATAAATAAACTCGTTGAAAAAGGATATAAAGTTGCGATTGCTGAGCAGGTTGAGGATCCGAAGCTTGCAAAGGGCCTTGTAAAGCGTGAAGTTATTCGCATCGTTACTCCGGGTACAAATATGAATCCGGACGCATTGGCGTATGATAAGAACCACTATATTGTTTCTTTATATTATGACGGAAACAGCTACGGGCTTGCTTCCTGCGATATAACAACCGGTGATTTTCTCGCAACCGAGTGCCGTGATCTTCCACAGGTATACGATGAACTTGATAAGCTTTCGCCTGCAGAGCTTGTAATTAACAGGGCTTTGTCTATCAGCGGTTTTAATTCAGACGGAAGTCGCAACTTGTCCGGTATTCCTATTACCGAACTTCCGGATATTGCATATTCTGAGCCCGGTTGCACATCGCTTCTTACAGCCCAATTTAAAAAAGAAGGCTTATATGACCTGAAGGAGAGACCGCTCGCATTATCTGCCTCAGGCGGACTATTGTATTACTTAAGTGATACTCAAAAGACATCACTTGCGCATATTACGGCAGTAGGCATTTATGACATCGGCAAATACATGGTGCTGGATTCATTTACCAGAAGAAATCTTGAACTTACGGAAACACTGCGCGACAAAGAGAAAAAAGGCTCGCTTTTATATGTTTTGGATCGCACTAAAACAGCTATGGGAGCGCGAGAATTAAGGCTCCTGATTGAACAGCCGCTTCTTATAGCAAGCGATATAATCGCAAGATCAGATGCGGTTTCTATGCTCTATGATGACATTGTTCTGCGCGAAGAAATCAGAGAGTACTTAAATCCGATACGTGATCTTGAAAGACTCATGGCAAGGATTGCATACGGAAGCGTAAACCCCAAGGAGATGGTTTCATTTGCGGCTTCGCTTCGCATGCTGCCGGATGTAAAACAGCAGCTTGCTGAGATTAAGACAGGATTACTTCATGAAATATATGAAAAGCTTGATACACTATCTGACATTTGCGAGTTGATTTCATCTACCATATGTGATGATCCGCCGCTTACCGTGCGTGAGGGGGGAATAGTACGTGAAGGCTACAGCGAAGAAGTGGACAGACTTCGCAAGGCTCGCACCGAAGGAAAAAACTGGCTCGCACAACTTGAACAAAAAGAACGTGAACGAACCGGAATCAAGACACTGAAGATTAAATACAGCCATGTTTTCGGATACTGCTTTGAAGTTTCAAATACATTCAAAGAACTTGTGCCGGATGACTATGTGCGCAGACAGACACTTGTCAATGCAGAACGCTTCACATCTGAGAAACTCAAAGAAATGGAAGAGACAATTCTCGGCGCGGAAGACCGTCTCAGCAATTTGGAATATGACATATTTAAGATGGTTCGCGAAACAGTATCTGATAATGTACTTCGCGTAAAACAGACGGCCAAAGCGATAGGATACTTGGATGCGCTTGCCTCGCTTGCCGCAGTTGCCGCATCAAACGGTTATGTAAGACCCAGAATTAATACATCTGGTGTGATTACAATTAAAGGCGGCCGCCATCCGGTCGTTGAGGAGATGCTCGGAAGCGGTAGTTTCGTAAAAAATGATACATTGCTCGATTCGGACGCTAACGCAATTTCCGTAATCACCGGTCCGAATATGGCGGGCAAATCAACGTATATGCGTCAGTGTGCTTTAATTGTATTGATGGCGCAGATAGGCTCATTTGTCCCTGCCGATGAGGCTGACATCTGTGTCTGCGACAGAATATTTACCAGAGTAGGCGCATCCGATGACCTTGCTTCCGGACAAAGTACCTTCATGGTAGAGATGAATGAAGTGGCAAATATTTTGAATAACGCTACTTCAGATTCGCTTCTGATTCTTGATGAAATCGGGCGCGGCACAAGCACCTTTGACGGACTCGCCATAGCCTGGTCCGTTATTGAATATATTGATTCTAATATAAAGGCAAAGACTTTATTTGCGACGCACTACCATGAACTTACTGAGCTGGAAGGAAAGCTTCACGGTGTTCAGAATTACTGTATTGCGGTAAAAGAAAGCGGTGATGACATAGTTTTCCTGCGTAAGATTATGAAGGGCGGCGCAGATAAGAGCTACGGAATTCAGGTAGCAAAGCTTGCCGGACTTCCGGAAGCTATGCTTGAGCGTGCCAAGGAAATAGTATCAATGCTGAATGACGCAGATATAAATCAAAAGACAGCTGATATTGCGGCAAATGTACAGACAGATGCGCTGACAACTTCTGCTAAGAGTTCAGGTGTAGAAAAAACTCTCGCCGGGATCGATGTAGAGCGTTTAACACCGCTTGAAGCCTTGAATCTAATTTACGAATTAAAATCGGAACTTGATAAATAATGGCAATACGTGTATTAGACAATGAAACAATTAATCAAATAGCCGCCGGCGAAGTAATAGAAAGACCGAGCTCAGTGATAAAAGAACTCGTTGAAAACTCCATCGATGCCGGTGCCACGGCTGTTTCCGTCGAGATTAAAGAAGGCGGAATAGCTTCTATTCGCGTGACGGATAACGGATGCGGTATCAAACCCGAAGAGGTTCCTACAGCATTCCTTCGTCATGCAACAAGCAAACTTACATGCGCAGAAGATCTAATGGAAGTTGCATCTCTCGGTTTCCGCGGTGAAGCGCTTGCAAGTATTGCTTCAATAGCAAAA
>JAZRXC010000010.1:0-3579 GCA_045600025.1 Lachnospiraceae bacterium | reverse complement strand
CCAGTGCTTTAATCGTGCGGGAAAAGGGACTTGAACCCTCACTCACTTCGTGAACATGATCCTTAGTCATGCCTGTCTGCCAATTCCAGCATTCCCGCAGCAAATGTGATTATAGCACTGCACAATTCTCATTTCAAGCAGAATTTTTAAAAAATGAGAATATTTTTTAGGTCGGCATAAGATTTTCTTTTCCGCACTTCCGGCAATATTTTTCGCACCATACGGTCATCGTCCCGCAAGTCGGGCAGGTATGTAGCTCTTCCTGTTTTTTTACCCACGCTTCCACGCCCATTTCTCTCTGATCTCTGACATATTCTAAAATGAATTCATGGTGGCTTATGCCGTTCACTACATGGCAATCCTTAAACTTCTGCAATCTGTCGCAGGGAAAGTCCTCGCATTCACTGCATCTTTCTATGCCGTGTTCTTTTGCACATTCACGAAAGCCGGGGCTGCAGGAAACACAGGCCTCTGCCACCATGTCAGACAGGCAGCCTTTACATTTTCCGTCCGCGAATTTCGGACAAGTCTCACAAAACAGTCCGCAGATTCCGGTTACTTCATTTGCAATGTATTCCATATCTTTCCCCTTCTTAATAATGAAGCAAGGACCTTTATAATGTCTTTTTGGACCAAGTTGACGGAAGGAGTAAGATAAGTATAGGGAATATTTCAAGACGTCCCATAAGCATAACAAGCGAAAGTACTATCTTACTGATTGCAGACATCGGTGCAAAACTTCCAGCCGGTCCTATAATACTTCCGAATCCCGGTCCTATATTATTCAAACACGTCAGCACTGATGATATCGTAGTTGTAATATCGAAGCCGTCAAATGACATAATAATGAATGTGACAATTATAACTGCGATATAGAACAACGTATAATTCTTTATTCCCATTATGGCATCATCTTCTACGATTTTACCATCAAGGCGTAGTTTGGAAACGACTCTGGGACGGATAATTTTTTTAATATCCTGCCTCAAGATCTTGCCGAGAAGAACAATTCTGATAAGTTTAAATCCACCCGCCGTAGAACCTGCACAGGCGCCTCCTATCATAAGAAGCATCAGTATGGACTGGGATAATCCGGGCCACAATGAAAAGTCAGCCGTTGAATAACCTGTTGTACTCATTACCGACGCAACCTGAAACGCAGCGTCTCTTGTTGCATCGGCATTTGCCGCATAACCGGACTTAATGTTTACTGTAATGATAAGTGTGGCAATAACAAATGTTCCGAGGTAAAACCACAATTCAGTATTGCGCAATGCGCGTGAGAATTTTCCTATCAGGAGCAAATAAAAGACATTAAAGTTGATACCGAATATCAACATAAAGGCGGTAATAACCCCCTCTATATAAGGGCTGTTATATGCTGCGATACTGACTGCTTTTATACTGAAGCCGCCTGTTCCGGCTGTTCCGAATGCATGGATAAGCGAATCAAACAGTGGCATACCTCCGGCAAGAAGAAGTATTACCAAAAGTGCTGTAAGCGCAACATATATAAGATATAAAATCTTCGCCGTCTCTTTTGTCTTGGGAACCAGTTTATCAACAGAAGGTCCCGGCATCTCCGCCTTCATAATATACATGGAGCGGTCCTCAGCGAGCGGAATGATAGCCAAAACGAAAACCAGCACTCCCATACCACCGATAAAGTGAGCAAAGCTTCGCCAAAACAGTATTCCATGCGGTAGCGATTCCACATCGGTTAATATACTGGAGCCTGTAGTCGTAAAGCCTGATACTGTTTCAAAAAATGCATCAACATAGTTTGGAATTGCACCGCTTATAACATACGGAAGCGCACCGAACAGTGACCACAAAATCCAAACCATTGCCACTATAAACAAGCCTTCTTTTCCGTAGATTGTCTTGTCGAGATTAGCCGGATTCTTAATAGAACCGATTATGATAAGCGGCACAGCTACGACCAGGAACGGAACAACGCTCTCTTTGTATATAAATGCGACAACGGTCGGCACAAGCATAAGAAGCCCTTCTACAAAGAGGAGCTTTCTTAATGTGCTGGCAATCATCTTAAAATTCATAATCTATCAATCCTTCTTAAGAATCTCATCTATTGACTTAATACCTGTGTCAGTCGTTATAACAACAACATTGTCACCGGCCTCAATACAATCAGAACCGCCGGGGAAAATAATCTCGCCGCCGCGGTTAATACAGGCCACCAATATACCCTTTCTAAGTGACAAAGTACTGAGTGGTTTGTTTGTAACCTCTGCATTTCCGGATATCTTAAATTCAAGCGACTCGGCTTTCCCGTTAACAAGTTTATTTAACGCAATTATCGTACTGTCATCATCGGCCGCTTGCATCGCGCGAACAAACTG
This sequence comes from Lachnospiraceae bacterium, assembly GCA_045600025.1. Lineage (GTDB taxonomy): Bacteria > Bacillota > Clostridia > Lachnospirales > Lachnospiraceae > UBA3774. The sequence continues at coordinate 1,216 of JAZRXC010000010.1, read as the reverse complement.
CACCATTTCATCAGCAGTAACTACGCGGGGAGATGCTACGGCATCAACACCGAAGCTTTTAACCGTATCAACAAACGAAAGCTGATTTACCTTTGTTGCAACTGTAGGAACTCCGCGTTGCTTTGCAAAATATGAAAGAATAACATTGATTTCGTCTATTCCGGTAAGCGGAACCACAGCATCCGCTCTGTCAATGCCTTCTTCTATAAGCATATCATTATTTGTCCCGTCTGTATTGACAATGATTGCCTGAGGAAGCAGTTCTGCAAGTTCATTGCAGCGTTCTATGTCTCTTTCAATTATCTTGACATCCATTCCGTACATTAACAACTTGCGGGCCATATAATATGTCATCTTGCCGCCGCCGATCAGTATAACTGAATTTACGCTGCTCTTAAAAGCGTCAATCTCCTGGAAAAACTTCTGCAGCTCGTCATGTTTACCGGCAATATAGATATTATCGGATTCGCGGATTTCATCTGCGCCGTTAGGAATAATCACTTCATTTTCACGTTCGATTACACAGATAAGCATATGAACATTGAACTGTGCATTGATATCACGGATTTTCATGCCGGCAAGGCGGTTACCGCCGGCAACATGGAAACCGATTAATTCCATATGACCGCGGAAAAACGACTGTACGCTGTTAGCTACGGGAAACAGTAATACTCTGCTAAGCGTATTGGCTGCTGATAGTTCCGGATTGATAGCCATGTCTATGCCTAAATCATCTTTTATGTAAGGCATCTGATCATAGTATTCTGGATTGCGCACACGAGCAATAGTGCGAAGCGCACCGCTCTTTTTAGCAATAAGCGAGCAAATCATATTTACTTCATCGCTGCTGGTGCATGCGATTACACAATCCGCACTGCCCACGCCTGCTTCTGCAAGAGTGTCCGGATCTACCGCCGTACCCTCGATGCACATTACATCAAGTTTGTTGCCTATCTCGTCAAGAGCATCACGATTCTTGTCAATAACAACAATATCGTGGCCTTCTTTTACCAGCTGATCGGCTATACGTTTGCCGACTTTACCGCCACCGATAATAACCAGATTCATATATTAGTCCTCTTTGTTATCTATGAGCAAATGCAGCTCATCCAGCTGCTTTGCATCTACCTCATCAGGTGCATTTGTCATCAGACATACTGCATCTTTATTCTTAGGGAATGCAATAACCTCTCTGATTGTATCAGCACCGCACATA
>JAZRXC010000009.1:0-39248 GCA_045600025.1 Lachnospiraceae bacterium | reverse complement strand
TTGTTGATGAAAATCATTCGCGACAACGAGAACACCGAATTCGGCCGCGAGCATAATTTCTGCAACATTAAGTCAATAGAGGATTACAAAAGAAGTATTCCTTTTTCGACATACGATAACTATGCCGAGCAGATAAAACGTATGACCGCAGGTGAGAAAAACATCCTCACCGTATATCCTATCGTGCATTACGCAACCACCTCCGGCAGCATCGGTGTTCCAAAAAATATTCCGGTATCGATTCACACGCTGAATCTCTACGGGCAGTACACTTCCAATACCGCAACAGCTCTGATTGACAATTACGTAAGAGAAAAATACGGTCGCGAGCTCAAAGACAAAAAGCGTCTGCTCACCGCAACCGTAACGCAGAGCACCGTGGCCGACGGAACGTCCCGCGGCTCAATCAGCGGCAAGATGTATGAGCACGTAAAAAACTTCATGCTCACAAAAGTAGCATCACCCGAAGAAGTTCTCTACCCGACAGAAAAGATGGACTTCAAATACCTTAAAGCCTTCTACGCCTTAAAAGAGCCGGACATTACCTCAATCGCAGCACCTTTCACCACCGCTGCATTTGATATCCTGCACTATATCGAACTCAACTGGGAGAGCCTGTGCGACGATATAGAAAAAGGCATTATCTCGCCTGACTGCAACATGCCGGAAGACCTTCGTGCGAAATATCAGTCAGAGCTCACGCCCGACCCCGAGCGCGCTGCATTTCTCAGGAAAGAATTCTCAAAGGGCTTTGACGATCCTTTCGTACCGAGAATCTGGCCCGACATGGAATACCTCAATGCAATCGGCTCAGGCGGATTCAAAATCTACACCGACAAGCTTCGCCAGTACACCGGCGACCTGCCTATGACCTTCTGCAACTACGCATCCTCAGAAGCAATGTTCGCAGTAGTAACGGAAGTAGAGGATATGAAATACACCCTCATCCCGCAGGGCGGCTTTTATGAATTCCTGCCGGTAGATATCGCTGATGATCCCGAAGGCGAGATCATGACCAAGACTTTGAACTTAAATGAACTCGAAGTCGACAAGGAATATGAAATCATTCTGACCAACCTCTCCGGTTTCTATCGTTACAGAATCGGCGACATAGTATCCATCGTAGGCTATGAAGGCGAATCGCCCAAGCTTTGCTTCTACTGCCGCAAGAATCAGATGCTCAGCATCGCCGGTGAGAAGACAAATGAAGCCTGCGTGCTCAACGTAATTGATACATTTTCAAAAAAGACCGGCGTAGATGTACGCGACTACAGCGTATTTGCGGATACAACAGTTAACCCCGGCAGATATGTACTGTTCATCGAGCCGGATAAGCCCCAGGCCAAGAGCTCACGCGACTGGTACCGCAACATTACAGAAGAAGCGATGTGCTCCGGCAACCCCTCTTACGGTGCTAAGATTCACGACGGCATCCTCTCTCCCATGGTACTGCATTTTGTACAGCAAGAGACCTATGCCCTCTACCGTGATGTAATGATGGCCAAGGGCGTAAGCGGCAACCAGTTAAAACCCGTCCGCATAATCGACACACCATTTAAAGAAAAATTCTTCTTCGGACTTGTTGATGAAGAAGGGGAAAACTGACAGAGGAGAAAAAATATGGCAAAGATAATCACTTACAAAGATTTTCAGGCTGCACAGCCTCAGGATTACGACAAGCTTCTGCGCGAGATGGCAGAAAATCCTGCCGAGGAGCAGGAAGCCGTATTAATGGATATTATTCAGTCGGCCAAAGATACCGAATTCGGTAAGGATCACGGCTTTGCCGATATTAAGACAATCGCTGACTACACCGAACGCATAAGCGTAGGCGACCTTTCGGCATATGAAGACTATATCCCCAAGGTTGAGGCCGGTGAGGCAGATATTCTCTTCCCCGGCAAAGTATTTGAATTTGGCGGTACCACAGGAACCACCGGCAAATCAAAACTCATCCCCGAAAGTGAAGTCAGTGACCTTGTAAAGCGCCTCGTAGTAAAGCTGAGAACCGCTGAAAGCTCACTTATGTTCCCCGCACAGACCGTGGCAGGCAATAAGAAATTCACCATTACCAACAGTTCTGTCCTTACCGTAGACGGCAAGAGCATTACCTCAGCATCCGGCCAGGCCGTAGCAAGAGCCGATGCCGCGGCAAGAGCAAGACTCGTAATCCCGGTTGAACTGCTTCAGATAAAGGGCATTGACGTTCCGGATCTCGATTACCTCACCATCCTGTTCGGCATCGCAGAGAAGAATGTCGTAACTCTCATAAGCAACAACGTAATTCATTTCTACAATCTGTATAAGAGACTTAACGCTAATCCTGAAATGTTCTTTGATGATATTGAGCAGGGGACGTTCAGCGTAAATATGTCTGATGAAGATCTAGCTCCCATCAAGGCCCTCTGGAAAGCAAATCCCGAGCGCGCTGCTGAGCTCCGCAAGATTTATGCAGAAAAAGGCAGTCTCGAAGTTGCCGACTTCTGGCCGAACTTCGGACTCGTTAACTGCTGGCTGTCAAGCAGTGTAGGAAGATATGCCAAGGAATACGCATACCTCTTCCCGAAGGATACTCTCTTCATCCATTGGGGCTACGGCGCAACAGAAGGCAAATTCGACATCCCGGTTGAGCCCTTCTCTCCTAAGGGAATCCCGGCGCTGTTCGGATATTTCTTTGAGTTCCTTGAGCTCGGCGCAGATAAGCCCGTTATGATAACCGGAACCGAACCGGGCAAATATTATGAGCTCGTTATAACTTCCTATTCCGGTCTGTATCGTTATAACATTCACGACATAGTAACCGTAGTTAAGGGTGATGACGGGCTGTACAGACTTGAGTTCATCTGCAAGTCTTATGACAGCATCTGCCTTAACGGAAAGATGCTCTATGCAAGTGAAATCACCGAATACATCGAGCAGTATGAAGAAGCGCACGGCATATTCATCCGCTACTTCAAGGGTGAAGATGTGGGCGGCAAGCTCCTGCTTCATGCAGAGCCTTCAGCTCCCATCGATGCTGCTGAATTCGAAAGCTTCATAAGAGAAAAGCTTGCAGCTTCAGGCTTTACTCTCGATCATGTAGATATCATGCCTGAGGGCAGCCGCGAAAAAGCACTCGTAGTTAAGTTCGGCAGCAAGACAGTTAACCAGACAAAGCTTCTGGTATTCAAGTAAAGCACGCATTTAAAAAGGCAATCGGTTTATCCGGTTGCCTTTTTTTCGCAAATAATTACAGGTTTTTAATCACATATCTGAAACAGTCTACTGCCGGGACGAGCGTCGATATGTCAATGTTCTCATCCACCGCATGTATCGTACCGCGCTGAGCCTTGGAGATAAGGAACGGATCTATTCTGATGCACTGCTCGCAGTATTTCACGCACCTGCCCGAATCTGTGGAAGCATTTGCCACGTAAGGTACAACTCCGTCAATCTTGTCTCCGTATGCCTCTTTTATTGCGGCTTCCATAATCTTATACGGCTCGCTGCGATAATCTGATACACGGCTCACTCTGTCGGAGAGTTTGTATTCCATCTGAATATCATATTTGTCACATATCTTCTGAAGTATCGCTATGCACTCCTCCGGAGTCTGGTGCGGGGCCGTGCGCATATTTCCGACTATCCATGCTTCGTTCGGAATCACATTCATCGCAGCCGAACCACCCGCCATGGTAAATGCCAGCGTGCTCTTGAAATAAACGGCCGCTGCAGGTGACATCGCAGGAAGCAGCTTCTTGATAAGCGGGGCAAATATCTTCGGATGCGCCATAATGAATCTATGCTTGTTCATATACGGAGCCATACAGCGAAGCATTTGACAAGCTGTGTCAGATATATACATAGGGAAAGGATCATTTTTCTCTATATCGACAAGCAGGCGTGAAAGTCTAACGAGCGGAGAATTTTTCTTTGGCATGGAGGCGTGCCCACCCGGGCCCTTTGCAATAAATTTGACTATTGTCGGAATCTTCTCGCCGACTGCCACCATAGCAAAAACTCCGTTGGTGCAACCGATAGAATCCGGCAGTATAAATCCGCCTTCATCATATATTGCATCAAGCACTATGCCGCGCTCAGTAAGCGCAGTAATAATCGCAGTCGCGCCGAGTCCCGAGCTCTCTTCATTTCTCGTGGATGCGAAATAAATATCTCTGTCAGGGGTAAATCCTTCCGCAACCAGCTCATCCGCTGCCGTAAGCACCGCCCACAGACCGCACTTAGTATCAAGAGTTCCGCGTCCCCAAAGCTTGCCGTCAGCCACGTCACCGCTGAAAGGTCCGTGCGACCATTTAGACGCATCCGCCGGAACTACGTCGTGGTGATACAAGAACATCACCGGCTTCTTGCCGGAATCCGCACCCTTCCACTTAAGCAGGATGCTACCGTCAAAATCTTCATATTCGCACAGCGGCAGGATATTCGGAAATACTTCATCCAGCACCTTACGGAACTTGTAAAACTTATCAAGGTCACGACTGTCAGGCGGCACCGTAGTAGTGTCTTCCTGTATCAGCCGCGCAAAAGTCGCTGTATATTTTTCAGTTCTGCTATCTAAATCGGGCATGTTTTTCATTTGCTTCAAATCTGATGTTTCCATAATTTTCCTGATATTTACACAAAATCGTCTTGTATATTATGCCATCTTTTTCATTAATAGGCAACTTTTCACAATTGTTTGACAATTTAATCAAATATCCTTCATTTACCCCTGCTATACTTGCAAGTATCAGAAAGGAACTTGTTATGGCAGATACTGTGCTTTATAAATTCGAACGAATAGAGAAAAAATTCTGGATAAACGAAAAACAATATGCAGATTTGCTCCCGGTTCTTGAGGCAAATACTGTTCCTGATAAACATGGTGAGTCCACTATTTGCAACATTTACTACGACACACCCGACTATGCGCTGATCAGGCGTTCTATCGAGCGCCCGTTATTTAAGGAAAAACTGCGCATTCGCAGTTATGGGGTACCGAGAGAGTCAGATATGGTCTTCGTAGAAATAAAGCGCAAGCTCAATGGAATCGGATATAAACGCAGGATTAAGGTGCCTTTTGGTCAAGCTAAGAAATTGCTGCGCGGTGAGGTGATTAATTGTGATAATCCGCAGATCGAAAAAGAGCTCCTCGATTTTATAAAGCGCTATCGTCCGCAGCCTATGGTTTATCTGAGCTACAGAAGATATGCCATGGTAGATAAACATTATCCGAGTCTCCGAGTGACGATAGACCGTGATTTGCAATATAGATTGAACGACATCGAGCATCTCGATGCCGCAAATATGAAACCCATAATGGATAACGCTTCAACAGTTTTAATGGAAATCAAGGCTCCTTGTGCTATTCCCAAATGGCTTATTGATGAAATGAGCCGTCTCAAGATATATCAGGCACCGTTTTCAAAGGTCGGAACCTGTTACACGCGACATATTGCGAAAAGCATTTCCGGCATACAGAATAACATTTCGAAAGGATATTAAAAATGTTAAACAGCATTCTATCAACCCCACTTACTCTTCCCGGACTGATTGTAACCCTTATAGGGTCATTAGTCCTGGGCATCCTGACAGCACTTGTTTTTTCTTTTAAAAACAAACTATCTTCATCTCTCTCCTTAACCCTCGCAATTCTGCCGGTTGCCATGAGCATGGTCGTAATTATGATCAATGGTAATCTCGGCGTCGCGGTTGCGGTTGCCGGCGGTTTCACCCTCGTTCGCTTCAGAAGCATCGCCGGCACCGGTCGCGAAATCAGTGCCGTATTTACCGTAATGACTCTTGGCGTAATCTGCGGTATGGGCTATGTTGGCATAGCGGCGCTTTTCTTTGTTGTAATTGCGGCGCTTGTACTGACTCTTACAGCGCTCGGCTTCGGGCAGAAAAAGCATGAAAAACTTCTTCGCATTACTATTCCCGAAGATTATGATTATACTGGGCTCTTTGATGAAATCTGGGGCAAATACGGTGTGCGTGCGCAAATAGCGAAAATCAAAACCACAAATATGGGAAGTCTTATCGATGTATCTTATAAAGTTACTCTTCCCGGCGAAACGATTTCGAAGCAAATGCTGGATGACATCCGTGCCAAAAACGGAAATCTCGGCGTAATGATTTCAAATTATGAAGATGAGCGCGAAAAATTGTAAGGTGGCACTATGACTAAGCCTGTAAAAATCATCTTGATTTCAGTTTCAGCACTTATCTTGGCCGGACTTGTCGCATATTGTATCATGTTCGGTAAACAGCCCGAAGAGACGACCATTGATACTTCTTCGGAGACGACTTCCGATGCACTTGCCAGAGCAACTGAGCTTTATAACACGGCCGCATCAGCAGGTAACTCGGCGCAAAATATTTCACTTTCTGACAGCGGATCAAGTACGGTAACTATTTCTTCTTCAGGTGTATATAAAGTCAGCGGTAAATTGTCTGAAGGTCAGCTCGTAGTCAATTGCAAAGGAGAAGTGATTTTGATTCTCGATGGTGTTGAAATCCGCAACTCTTCTGATGCTGCAATTCTAATTGAAGATTCTGCGCATACATTGGTTTATCTCGCTGACGGCAGCAACAATACGCTGGTAAGCGGAACCGAGCAGGAGCTTACCGGGGCAAGTGATGATTCTGCGACCGGTGCTGCTCTTTATTCAAGGGACAGCCTCTCAATAGCCGGTAATGGTGCTTTTTCTGTAGGTGGTTACATAAACAATGCTATTGCGACCACCAATCACCTTTTTGTTCTTGACGGAGACATAAACCTTGCAGCTGTAAATAACGGATTAAAGGGAAACGATTCCGTCACTGTCTTGGGCGGAAAGATTGATATAAACTGCGCTAATGACGGAATAAAATCCGAAAATGATATCACGATAGAAGGCGGCATTATCACCATTGCCGGAGGCACTACAAAAACTGCTCAACCTGATGGTATGCCTGATTTCCCCGATATGCAGCCTCCCGATATGCAGCAGCCCGGAAATGCGCCTGATTCCCCCGGTATGCAACACCCCGGAAACATGCCTGCCCGTCCTGACAAACCTAACCGCAATCAAAACTTTTTCAATGTGACAAACACCTCAAAAAACAGCAAGGGTATCGTCTGCACCGGAACTGTAAAAATCTCCGGCGGTGATATTACAATAACGAACTCATTTGAGGGAATAGAAGGAAATAAGATATACATAACCGGCGGAAATATTTCCATAGCCGCTTCCGATGATGGCATCAATGCATGCGGCGGACTTAAAACATTTGGAGGAATATTCGGCAACGCCTCTTCTGATTCATCAGAATCGCCTGTAATTAAAATCAGCGACGGCATCGTTTATGTAAATGCTGACGGAGATGGCCTGGATTCAAACGGAGACCTTATTATAGAGGGCGGATATGTAATTATAGACGGCCCTTCGGATAGTGCAAATGGTGCTCTTGATTCCGGTTCGGAAAATGGCGGCGTTATTGCGACGAGTGGTGGAACTGTCTTTGCAATAGGCGCTTCCGGAATGGCGGAAACCTTCGGAGAAAAATCCACTCAATATTCATTTATGAAAAACTTTTCCGGATCAATACCTGCAGGCACGCAGATTACGATAACTGACGAAGACGGAAAGATTGTTTTTGAACACACCTGCGCTAAATCATTTAATTCCGTAGTATTCAGCAGTCCGGACCTTGCACCTGGAAGTACCTATACCATCACCGCAGGCAACCTGACTGAATCCGTTACCATTGATAACATTTCAAGTGGCGACTCCGCTGGCGGATTCGGCAGAGGCGGATTCGGCAGATAACATTGTTTTAACTAAATGCGACAAATCGGCAAAAACTTCTTCTGCAGTCGCCTTTATCATGTTGCATATCTGTGGTAAAAGCAACATAATGCGACTATTATAACGAAACTGCTCGATTTGTCGCATAATTTCACGATAATAGCTTGATTTTTATAAGAAAGATGCGACATTCCAAACGATTATTTTGAATATGTCGCATTTTTCATTTTGATTGATATAGTTCAATACAAGTCAAAGAAGTTTCTCAAATGAATTGCCTTTTACCATTGCAAATTTACCCGCTTTTTTCTTCAACTTTTTTACACAAACCCCTCGCTTTGTTATATAATGGTAAGAACACTTGGAGGGTTGAAAAATGGAATACAAATCAGACATTGAAATTGCACAGGAAACTGTGCCTGCTAAAATTACAGAGATCGCACAGATCGCAGGCATCGACGAAAAATATCTTGAGCTCTATGGAAACTACAAAGCCAAGATAGATTACAGTCTGCTCACAGATAATGCCTCAAAACCCGATGGCAAATTAATACTCGTAACAGCCATCACCCCCACTCCCGCAGGCGAAGGAAAAACCACAACCTCAGTAGGACTTGCGGACGGATTGAAGAAAATCGGCAAGAACGTACTGGTAGCACTGCGTGAGCCGAGTCTCGGACCGGTATTCGGAATAAAAGGCGGAGCGGCCGGCGGCGGATACGCACAGGTAATACCCATGGAGGACATTAACCTTCATTTCACCGGAGACTTCCACGCGATCGGCGCGGCAAATAACCTGCTCGCAGCCATGCTTGATAACCACATTCAGCAGGGCAACAGCCTCGGCATCGACCCGAAGGCCATCACCTGGAAGCGCGCCGTAGATATGAACGACCGTCAGCTTCGCAACATCGTAGACGGACTCGGCGGCAAGGCACAAGGCGTACCGAGAGAAGATGGCTTTGACATCACAGTAGCAAGCGAAGTAATGGCGGTACTGTGTCTGTCATCAGACATCACCGACCTTAAAGCACGCTGCGGTCGCATCATCGTAGGCTACACCTATGACGGCAAGCCCGTAACCGCACACGACCTGAAGGCAGAAGGCGCAATGGCAGCCCTCCTCAAGGATGCATTAAAGCCGAACTTAGTACAGACTCTCGAACACACACCCGCATTCGTACACGGCGGACCATTTGCCAATATCGCACACGGCTGCAACTCCATCACTGCAACTCGCATGGCACTCAAATTTGCCGACTACGTAGTAACTGAGGCAGGCTTCGCTGCAGACCTCGGTGCCGAGAAATTCCTCGACATCAAATGCCGTATCGCAGACCTGCATCCGAGCGCAGTAGTAATGGTAGCAACCGTTCGCGCACTCAAGTATCACGGCGGAGTACCGAAGAACGAGCTCAACAATGAAAACCTCGAAGCACTTGAGAAGGGTCTTCCCAACCTGCTTCAGCACGTATCAAATATCAAAGACGTATACGGCCTGCCCTGCGTAGTAGCAATCAACGCATTCCCGACAGACACAAAGGCAGAGCTTGACGCAGTTGAAGCCGCTTGCAAGAATCTCGGCGTAAATGTAGCGCTCTCCGAAGTATGGGCAAAGGGCGGCGAAGGCGGCATCGCACTCGCAGAAGAAGTCGTACGTCTCTGTGACGAGCCGAATGACTTCCGCTTCTCATATGAACTCGACGGAACTATCGAAGAAAAACTCGAAGCAATCTGCAAGAAGATTTACCACGCAGACGGTGTAACTCTTACCGCAAATGCAAAGAAGCAGGCTGCTCAGCTCACAGAGCTCGGCTTTGACAAGCTTCCCATCTGCATGGCCAAGACACAATACAGCTTTTCTGATGATCCCGCACTGCTCGGCGCACCGAAGGGCTTCACCGTAACCGTACGCAACCTTAAAATATCAGCAGGCGCAGGATTTATCGTAGCGCTGACCGGTGACATCATGACAATGCCCGGACTTCCCAAAGTACCCGCAGCTGAGAAAATAGACGTAGACGCAGACGGCAAGATTACAGGACTTTTCTAATGACAGAACTTAAAAACACAACCTGCAGCGAATTCACGCATCTCATCGCCAGCACCGCACCGGCTCCCGGAGGCGGCGGAGCTGCTGCCCTTGTAGGCGCAGTAGCAATTGCTCTTGGTGATATGGTCGGCGAATTCACCGTCGGCAAGAAAAAGTATGCGGACGTAGAAGAAGACATCAAGGCGCTTATGGCAGAAGCAGAAAGCATCCGCCTGCGCCTTCTCGAGCTAATCGATGAGGACGCAACCGGATTTGAGCCTCTCGCCAAAGCCTATGCAATCCCCAAAGATGAGCCCGGACGCGATGAGGTCATGGAGGAATGCCTCCGCACCGCAGCCGCTGCCCCGGCAGAGATATTTGACCTTGCCTGCCGTGTAATCGAGATGCAATATGACTTTGCCGGGAAAGGCTCCCGCCTTATGATTTCCGACGCGGCAACAGGAGCATCATTTGCCCGCGCTGCCATGGAAGGCGCCGCAGTAAATGTAAAAGTAAATACCAGACTCATGAAGGATCGCTCTTATGCCGAGAAAATCGACGCGCATATCGCAGATTCGCTCAAGAAATATTCGGCCATAGCCGAGGAGACGATACAATACGTATGGCAACAATTCTAAAGGGCGCGCCTGTCGCCGAACTTATTAATACTCGCACATCAAAAGCCGCGGAGGATTTAAGATCCCGCGGCATTTGCCCTACTCTTGCGATAGTAAGAATAGGGGCAAATGATGGTGACCTCTCCTATGAGCGCGGTGCTATAAAGCGCGCATCGGCCGTAGGCGTCGAGGTGGTCAGCGTAGCATTTCCCGCCGATGTAACTCCTGAGGAATACTATGCAAAACTCGACGAGCTGAATGCCGATCCTGCCATCCATGGCATCCTTCTGCTGCGACCCGTGCCCGCTGCAATAGGCGATGAAAAGGCCCGCAACTATATCGCTTCTTCCAAGGATGTAGACGGATGCTCAGATGCTTCGCTCGCAGGAATCTTCGCCGGAACCAAAACCGGATTTGCTCCCTGCACAGCACAGGCCGCTATGGAAATTCTTCATTTCTATGAAATAAATCCTTGCGGAAAAAGAGCCGCAATCTTCGGACGTTCTTTAGTCGTAGGTCGTCCGCTCGCCATGATGCTCATGAGTGAAAATGCGACTCCTACGATATGTCACACCAAGACCCCTGATGCCGCAGCCATCTGCCGCGAATCTGATATAGTAATCGCCGCAATCGGTAAGGCATATAAAATCGGCGCCGAGTACGCAGCTCCCGGCCAGACTATCATAGATGTCGGAATTAACTGGGACGAAGAAAAAGGCAAGCTCTGCGGCGATGTGGATTATGACGCGGTAGTTGACACTGTATCCGCCATCACCCCGGTACCCGGCGGTGTCGGAGCCGTTACCACCGCCGTCCTTATGAATCATGTAGTGGAGGCTGCAAGCAAATCATGACTAAGAGAAAAATCTCTACAACTCAGCTCTGCCTTGATGCGATGATGGCCGGCATAGTTGCGCTGCTTGGCTACATAGCTCTTGATTTCGGCACAATAAAAATCACATTTGAAAGCCTTCCGGTTCTTCTTGCCGCTCTTATGTACGGCCCGATAGACGGCATGCTCGTAGGCGCCGTCGGCACATTAATATATCAGGTGCTCAAATACGGCCTCTCCGTTACCACTCTTTTGTGGATGCTTCCGTATATCATCATCGGACTTCTCGCAGGCCTGTATGCCAATCGCAAGAATTTCTCCAACACGAAAAAGCAACTCCTTTTAATAGTAATCATTTGCCAGATTCTTGAATGGCTGCTTAACACGGGAGTAATGATTATAGATGCAAAAATATATCAGTATCCTTATGAAATCACATTTGTAATGGCACTGATCAGACTCGGCGTCACGATAATAAAAGGCTTTATATTCGGCCTTTTGATGCCGGGAATACTTATAAAACTCACCCGCTTTACGGGTAACGGGCAGGATGCAAAGAGGAACTATCATTGACGGCGCAGGAAGCAATTGATTACATAAACAATTACACCTGGAGCGCCTGGAAACTCGGTCTTGACCGCACCCGCGATCTCCTCGCCGGTCTCGGCAATCCCCAGAAAAAATTGAAGTTCGTGCATGTTGCCGGAACTAACGGCAAGGGTTCAACTTGCGCTATGACCGCAAGCATTCTTACTGCTGCAGGATATAAGACCGGTCTCTACCCCAGTCCCTACATTGAAGATTTTCGCGAGCGCATACAGATAGATGGGCAAATGATATCCCCTGAGGCACTCGCCGATGTAACCGGCCGCGTGGCTCTCGTTGCAGATGCCATGGAGGATCATCCGAGTCAGTTCGAGCTTATCACCGCAATCGGTATGGTTTATTTTGCCGAATCAAACTGTGATATAGTTGTGCTTGAGGTCGGCATGGGCGGTGAATTTGACAGTACTAATGCAATCGATGCTCCGGAGGTCGCTGCCATATGTAATATAGGCCTCGACCATACTCAGTATCTAGGCGACACCATAGAAAAAATTGCCGCGACAAAATGCGGAATTATCAAGCCCGGATGCGCCGTAGTCAGCTATGATAATGTTCCTACCGTTATGGATGTTATACGCACGCGTGCCGGCGAATGCGAAGCGAAGCTTTATCTTGCGACAGATGAAAACCCGTCCTATCCTATCTCTCTTCTCGGACCATTTCAGAAGAAAAATGAACAGACTGTGCTCGCAATTATTCGCGCGCTAAGGGACCGCAACTGGCAGATATCAGATGATGCGTTGCAGGAAGGATTACTCGCGGCATCCTGGCCTGCGAGATTCGAAAAACTCTCTGATGAACCGCTCTTCTTTTTAGACGGCGGACACAACCCGCAGTGTGCCGAGGCCCTCGCAGAATGCATCAAGAGCACTCTTCCTGATACTAAAGTAACATTCCTCATCGGAATGCTCGCAGATAAAGATATTTCTTCTGTTCTTAGTATAATAGCTGGCTTTGCCGACTCTTGGGTATGCATTACCCCGGACAGTCCAAGGGCAATGCCCGCGCAGGAACTGGCGGATTTGTGCCGCTCAAACGGACAGCCGGCATACGTTGCAGAATCGGTAGCCGAAGGCATCAAATGTGCCGTTTCCAAGGGGCTTCCGGTAGTCGCATTCGGTTCGCTTTATTCAGCCGGAGAAATCAGAAAAACATACAGAAGCATATTCTCTTGACACATTTATTTATTTGTCATATAACTCAATCGAGGTGGAGATATGAAAAAATTCGGTGATAGAAAAGACGGAAAGTTACTTCGCAATCTGGATGGCATGCATTTCATAGTGCCTCTGCTGTACCCTAACCGCTGCGACAATGAAGCGTACAATCTTTTTTATTCAGATGCATCAAAACTGAATGAATATCTGAACAAGTACAACGCCGAGCATGAAGGCGCTCGCTTGAGCCCGTTCATCGTAGCTGTCGCCGCGATGATCAAGACTTTCTATCTGCGCCCTAAGATGAATCGCTTTATAGCGAATAGAAAAATCTTCCAGCGAAATGAAATCACTGCTTCCTTCGTTATCAAGATAGATTTCCACGACGACGGTGCAGAAAATCTGGCTTTTATTCACACAACTCCGATGTCAACTCTGGATGATGTCTTTGCTGAAACGCAGAAACAGATCAGCGAAGCAAGATCCGGCAAGGTCGATGCTTCCTCTGATGCCATGGATACCTTTGCAAAGATGCCCGGCTTCATCAGCAGAACTCTTGTAAGATTCATCTGCTTCCTCGATAAGCACGGTTGGGTTCCGAATTTCCTTATTGATACCGATCCGTATTATTCTTCAATGCTGTTTTCTTATCTCGGTTCAATCAGACTGCCTGCATCTTATCACCATCTGACCAACTGGGGTACGCTCTCCTGCCTTGTCACCGTAGGCGAAAAGAAAGTCCGCCCGTTCTATGACAGGAAGGGCAATTTAGAGATGAAAGACAGTATGGAGTACGGTATTACCATAGACGAACGTATTGCGGACGGATACTATTTCTCCAAGAGTATCAGACTGTTTATAAAGCTCATGGAGAATCCCGAACTGCTTGAGCTGCCTTTCTCTACCGAGGTTACAATCTAATGCCCTGTGATACCTGTGCATACTTTGCATACGACGAAGACGACGAGTGCTACTACTGCACTATGGATATGGATGAAGATGACTATGCCCGCATAATTGCGGGCATTGATACTTATGGGAAATGTCCCTATTACCGAAATGGGGATGAGTATGCCGTAGTACGGCATCAGATATAATTAAAAGATAAATCCTGCCAGGAACGCCGCAAGCGCAGAACCGATAACGATAATTATCATCGGAGTTCTTGAAAGGAAAGAAAGTATCAGGGCAACCATCGTGCCGACCACAGCCGTAACCGTGCTGCCCGTAGCGGCAAAAATAGCCGGAAATGTCATAGCGGCAAGTACCGCATAAGGAACGTAAAACAGGAAGGAGCGGATATATCTGCTCTTTATTTTTTTGCGGAAAATCACCAGCGGCAGCATACGAATAAGATACGTAATAACTACCATGACGATTATCGAAAGGGCGATGTACTGAGTATCAGTCATTTGGCGCCACCTCCTCTTCGTCTTTTACCGGGAAGAAAAATGCTACCACTGCCGGAACAAGTATTGCAATGATAATGATTCTCCAGCCTTCCGATATACCGGAGAAGAAGCTTATGTAAGTCATCAGGACGGAGAGCAGTGTTGCAGCCACCACGGTAATCGCTATGGCTTTATTTTTCAGCGCAGGCGGAATGATAATAGCTATAAACATAGCGTAAAGTGCTATGCCCATTGCACTGACTATAGATTGCGGAAGAATCTGAGTAAATATACCACCTAGTACGGTTCCGAGAGTCCATCCGATCAGCGGCATGGTAATAAGTCCGTACATATACTGCGGTGCTATAAAGGCGGGACGGCTTACCGCGAGCGCAAATATTTCATCCGTCACGCCGTGCGCCGTAAGCAGTCTGTGGTGAAGCTTATAATCGGGAATGAATTTCTGCGACAGCGCTATGGACATCAAAAAATAGCGCATGTTTATTACCAATGTAACTGTTGCTATTTCTATAATAGGTGCATGCTGCAGCATAAGGTTGGTGGCGGCAAATTGTCCTGCGCTTGTAAGATTGGTCGCTGAAACTAAGCCTGCGAGCCACACCGGAAATCCCTGCATGCATATGCGCATACCAAAAGTAAGGGATACTGTAACGTATCCCAGGAAAATCGGTATTCCGTCTTTTAATCCTGCTAAATAGGAATCTTTTACTCGCATCAGTTAATGAATGAAAATACTCCGGCGCTGATAAGGAGCATGATAACTCCGGCTGTAAGGACGCCGAGCATAACTGCTAAGACACTTTTCTTGAAATCTATGTGAAGGATACTGGCGGCGAGCGTCCCTGTCCAGGCACCTGTGCCGGGTAGCGGTATCGCAACAAAAATCATAAGTGCGATAAATGTCCCCGCCTTCGCATTTTTCAGGATCTTCTCTCCCGCTGCATCACCTTTTTTCAGAATCCAGGTAAAGAATTTCCCCGTAAGCTTTTTGTCCTTTCCCCACTCGAGCACCTTGCGGGCAAATAGGTAAATAATCGGGACGGGGAGCATATTTCCGATAATTGCCGTGATGTACGTAGGTACAAGCGGAAGCCCCATTCCGACTCCGACCGGAATGGCACCACGCAGTTCAACTATCGGAACCATAGATATTATAAATACCCAAAGATATTTGAAAATCAATTGCTCTGTCTCCTGATCATATCGCGTTTTCTGAGAGTAGGGTCAAGTATTTTTTTACGAATGCGAAGCGTCAGCGGTGTAACTTCGAGAAGCTCGTCCGCGTCGATAAACTCCATACACTGTTCAAGGCTCATCTTCTTAGGCGGCACAAGTTTAAGCGCTTCGTCAGAGCCTGACGCACGGGTATTGGTGAGCTGCTTTTTCTTACATACGTTAACTTCGATATCAAGGTTCTTGGGGTTCTGTCCTACTATCATTCCGGCGTATACGCGATCACCCGGTGATACAAACATAAGTCCGCGGTCCTGAGCATTGAAGATGCCGTAAGCTACTGCCTCACCGGTTTCAAATGCTATGAGTGAACCCATGTTGCGGTACTGAATATCTCCGCGGTAAGGGCCGTATCCGTCAAAGAGCTGGTTCATGATTCCGTTTCCCTTAGTATCTGTCAGGAACTCGTCTCTGTATCCGATAAGTCCGCGGGAAGGAATAGAAAACTCAGTTCTTGTATATCCTGTTCCTGAAGGTCTCATGTTAAGCAGTTCTCCCTTGCGAGCAGAAAGCTTTTCTATAACAACTCCGGTAAATTCATCGGGCGTATCAATATATACGTGTTCAATAGGCTCAAGGCGCTTGCCGTTTTCATCCTGTTTGTAGATAACCTCAGCCTTGCTGACTGCAAATTCAAATCCTTCGCGGCGCATATTTTCAATAAGCACCGAAAGATGAAGTTCTCCTCTT
Organism: Lachnospiraceae bacterium; assembly: GCA_045600025.1. Classification (GTDB taxonomy): domain Bacteria; phylum Bacillota; class Clostridia; order Lachnospirales; family Lachnospiraceae; genus UBA3774. Next base: position 22,900 of record JAZRXC010000009.1, on the reverse strand, counting down.
CCGCTTACTCTGAAGCTATCCGGTGACAGCTCTTCAACCCGCAGACTTACGTCAGTGTTGAGCTCACGCATAAGTCTGTCGCGCAGATGACGGGAGGTGACATATTTGCCCTCCTGCCCGGCGAAGGGAGAATCGTTTACATTAAATGTCATAGCAAGCGTAGGCTCGGAAATCTTCTGGAAAGGAATCGGGGCGGGATTTTCGGGTGCGCATAGCGTATCACCGATGTGAATGTCAGCTATGCCGGATATAGCAACTATTGAACCGACTCCGGCGCTTGCAACATCGACCTTATTTAGTCCGTCAAACTCATAGAGCTTGCTGACTTTAACCTTCTTAAACATATTCTCGTCGTGAGCATTTACGATTACAACTTCCTGATTGACATGCATTTCTCCGTTATCAATACGGCCTACACCGATGCGGCCTACGTATTCATTGTAATCGATTGTGCTTATAAGCACCTGTGTGGGAGCATTCTCGTCGCCTTGCGGAGCGGGGATGTACTTAAGAATAGTCTCAAATAGAGGCTTCATATTTACGCGCTCGTCATCAAGGTCAAGAGCTGCCCAGCCGGCCTTGGCTGAGGCAAATACAAACGGGCAATCGAGCTGTTTGTCATTTGCGTCAAGCTCCATAAGAAGCTCAAGAACTTCATCAATAACTGCAAGCGGGCGCGCCTCGGGACGATCGACTTTATTAATGCAGACGATTACGTCAAGGTCAAGCTCGAGCGCTTTTTTAAGCACGAATTTGGTCTGGGGCATAGGACCTTCAAAAGCGTCTACCACGAGGATAACGCCATCTACCATCTTAAGCACGCGCTCAACCTCGCCGCCGAAGTCCGCATGTCCGGGAGTGTCTACAATATTAATTTTTGTTTTGCCGTAATGAACTGCCGTGTTTTTGGAAAGAATCGTTATTCCGCGCTCACGCTCAATATCATTTGAGTCCATAACGCGAGTTGCAACTTCCTGATTTTCGCGGAATACGCCGCTCTGTTTTAAGAGTTCGTCCACAAGAGTTGTCTTGCCGTGATCAACGTGGGCGATGATTGCAATGTTTCTGATGTTTTCTCTTTCAGCCATTATATTACCTTCCTTTTAGGTGACTTTTTTTCTGATTAAATGCGATATACTGCCGCGCCATATTCGGGCAGCGTGACAGTCAGTGTTCCGTCTGTTATATCAATCTTTTTTCTGCCGACATTATATTTACCGTGGCCGGTCTTGATCAGTCTTGTCACGCTTTTCGCTACGCAAAGCGGCGCCAGCGGTATTTTAATTTCTCTTTCGCATTCCTCTCTGTTGAGGATAGTTATGACTGTCTCATCTTCATAATTTCTGGCATAGGCAAATATTCCGCCCTCTGCCGCAAGCACGGAAGCGCTGCCGTATTTTAATGCGCTGCTTTCCTTGTGAATGCTTATTATGTGTTTGTAGAAATCTTCAAGCTCAAGATTTCGATTGTTCCAGGGAAATGTTCTTCTGCTGTCGGGGTCCGTCCAACCGCACACGCCGGTTTCGTCGCCGTAATAGAGTGTCGGCGCGCCCGGCCATGTCATCTGAAATGTAACCGCCTGACGAAGTATGTCAAAATTCACATCCTCGGACGCGGAGCCGCTGCCTGCCGTCTCTATGCGTCCTACATGTCCGCCGGTTCTGGTTAGGAATCTTGAATGGTCATGATTGTCGAGCTGGTTGATTGCGGTAAGTACGCCATCTCCCGGAAAGCTTTCAAGTCCTGCAAGAAGCCTTTTTGCAAATGTTTTTGCATCACCTGCTCCGCCCACCTTCACATCGCTATGCTTTTCCATCCCTGTGAAAAATGAGGATACGGGATCAAAGAAGCCCCTGTAATTCATGACGCTGTCCCACTCGCCGGAGGTAAGCCACGGCTTCGGGTCATCGTAAATTTCGGCAAAAATAAACGCCTCCGGGTTCGCTTCCTTCACTTCTTTTGTAAAGCGTTCCCAGAAGAGGTGATTTGTTTTGGGTGTATGCGCGAGCTCCGGCGCCACATCAAGACGCCATCCGTCGCAGTTAAAGGGCGGTGAAACCCATTTACGACCTATGCGGATTATTTCGTCCCATAGTTCGTCGCACTCATCATAGTTGAGTTTAGGAAGCGTCTGCACGTTCCACCAGTATTCATAGCCGCCGTCCTCACTTTTTGCAAAGAAGTTCTGCTTATCAGGATCTGTCAGCCACTTGCAGGTAGCGCCGCAGTGATTGAATACGCCGTCCAGTATTACGCGAATTCCGCACTCGTGCGCATATTCGACAAACTTCGCAAAATACTCGTTTGCCGAAAGGCTCTGCTCTGTGCCAAATTGCGTAGAGGCTAAATGCGGATCAATATTGTCATAGTCTTCCGTATCATATTTGTGATTGGAAGGAGATGTAAATATCGGGTTAAATAATATCGCATCGATTCCGAGCTCGCGCAGATACGTAAGCTTTGTGCGCACTCCTTCGAGATCCCCACCGTAAAACCTGTGAATATCAGGGCTTTGAAGCGGCTCGTTCCAATCTGATACGCGTATAACCTCTCCCACCAGCGCGTAACTGTATTCGCCGGTTTGCACGTCATTTCCCTCGTCGCCGTTCATAAAGCGATCCGGAAATATCTGATAGAATACGGCACCTTTTGCCCAATCAGGAATCATATTACTCTGCCCAAAGTGCCTCGAACTCTGCCTGGTTGATCTTTTCCTTCTCTAGGAGAAGCGCCGCGCAGGCATCTAACTTGTCGCGATTGTCCTCGAGAATCTTCTTTGCTTTCTTCTCGCAATCTTCTATGATACTGCGAACTTCCTGGTCGATAAGCTTCGCAAGGTCTTCTGAATAGCCATGAGTCTTACCATAGTCGCGGCCTATGAATACTTCATCCTCATCTCCGCAATTGATAAATCCGATTTTCTCAGACATACCGTATTTTGTAACCATGTCATGAGCTATGCCCGTCGCCTGCTTGATATCCTGAGATGCTCCTGTCGTAATATCTCCGAATACCATCTGCTCGGCTAAGCGACCGCCCATATCAACCATGATGTGTTGAAGAAGCTCGCTCTTAGTGACAAGCTGCTCATCCTTTTCAGGAAGCGGCATAGTGTAGCCTGCGGCGCCGGGGCCTGTCGGAATAATTGATACGGTGTGTACCGGCCCCATATCGGGAAGCAGGTGGAATAAAAGTGCGTGGCCGGACTCGTGATAAGCCACAACCTTCTTTTCTTTATCGGATACAACTCTGCTCTTCTTTTCTGCGCCGATTCCGACTTTGATAAAGGCACGTTCAACGTCGGCGTTTGATATAGCTCCGCGATTATCTTTAGCTGCGATTATCGCTGCTTCATTTAATAAGTTTTCAAGATCTGCACCTGAGAATCCTGCTGTAGTCTGTGCAAGTCTCTTAAGATCAACGTCATCGAGCAAGCTCTTCTTGCGTGAATGCACGCCGAGTATTTCTTCTCTTGCCTTTACATCAGGTCTCTGAACTGCAACCTTTCTGTCAAAACGTCCCGGACGCATGATAGCGGGGTCCAGTATATCGACACGGTTAGTTGCCGCAAGAACGATGATGCCGGAGTTCTCGCCGAAGCCGTCCATCTCTACAAGGAGCTGGTTCAGCGTCTGCTCTCTCTCGTCATGTCCGCCACCGAGACCGGATCCACGGCGTCTTGCAACCGCATCTATTTCATCTATAAATACTATGCAGGGCTTGTTTTTCTTAGCCTCTGCAAACATTTCTCTTACTCGTGATGCGCCTACGCCGACAAACATCTCAACGAAATCAGAACCGGATATTGAGAAGAAGGGCACGCCGGCTTCACCCGCGATGGCCTTAGCCATCAAAGTTTTACCTGTTCCGGGAGGGCCTACAAGAAGTACTCCCTTGGGGATTCTGGCGCCTATCTCAGTATATTTCTTGGGGTCTTTCAGAAAATCAACAAGCTCGGAAAGATCTTCTTTTTCTTCCTGCAGTCCTGCAACATCCTTAAAGCGCACCTTGCTGTCCTTTATCATCTGCGCACGGTTCTTGACGAAGTCCATCGCCTGTGCACCGCCGCCGGCAGCCGCGCTCATTCTGGACATCATAAGGAATATCATAACAACAAGTATGATGGTTGTTACTATTGATATAACTCCGTCTACGCTTATTCCGGAATAAACTTCCGCTACCTGATAATTTGCAAAGTCGCACTCATTGCAAAGCGCTACTGCAGTTTTGGTATCAGTAGTATTAAACATACACTTGGTTTCTTCGGTATCGTTCAGTATATATCTGACAACACCGGTGGGAATAGCCTCGCTTTGTTCAATAACCACTTGCTTTACCGCGTGATTCTCCAGCTGATTGAAAAATGTAAGTTCATTTGTTACTTTGTAATCGCCATTCTTAGAGGCAAATGTAGTTACTGCCCAGTACGCAAGCAGGGCAATAATTATTATAAGTGCCAGTCTCGGAACGGCATGCTGCTTTTTTTCTGCCATTTATTCTTCCTCAAATTCAACAACTCCGACATAGGGGAGATTTCTGTATTTCTGCTCAAAATCAAGGCCATAGCCTACGATAAATTTATTTTCAACTTCAAATCCGATGTAATCTATAGGAAGGCCCTTCACTTCTCTGCGAGAAGGCTTATCAAGAAGCGTGCATACCTTTAATGACTTCGGCTTACGCAGTGCAAGCACCTTAAGGAGATATTTAAGGGTATGGCCTGTGTCAACGATGTCTTCAACGATTATTACATTTTTACCTTCGATTGACTGATCAAGATCCTTGAGAAGTTTTACATGTCCGCTTGAGGTCGTGCCGTCGCCATAACTTGAGCAGCTCATAAAATCCATGGTAACATCGACTGCAATGTATTTTGAAATCTCGCACAGGAACATTACACTGCCCTTTAATATGCCGACAAGATGTACGACTTCGCCTTTGTAATCTTTATTAATTTGCTCTGCGATTTCCTTGGCACGTTTTGATATTTCTTTCTCGGAAATGACTTTTTCAATTCTGTAGTTCATAAAAACTCCTCATAACCTATTTCAATAATATTTTCAGTAGCTTCAACCACTTTATATTCTTCTGATATGCGATACCCCGGAACCCACAGTATATGTGAGCCGTCCGCAAGCACAGGGAGCGTATCTCTTACTGCTCTCTCTATCTTTGCATCAATCATATATCTGTTAAGCGTCTTCCTGCCGACACCACCCAATATAAGGAAGTCTCCCGGCTGTCTTACGCGCCAGGCAATACCTTGTTTTATTTTATCACAATCAAACCATTTCGTGTATTCTTTTTCGGGGATTTTCTGCCCGGAAATGTGCTTAAACACTTTGGCTTTCGAAAGCTCCAAGTTCAGCTTATCAATCATATTTGCCGTATCTGCAGCATCCTCTTTGGAAAATCTTAAAATGATCTCTCCGTATTCCTTTACTGCCATCGCTTTGTACGGCAGATTCACGCTGCTTCCGCTTTGTTTATCCTCAAGCGCCATCACGTCTTCTACATGCACGCGGGAAATATCCCTTGCCCTTTGGCAAATGGTTACGATGGCAAGATAATATATGCGGCTTTTTACTGCGAGACTTTCGTCTGCAAATACCTTTGGCGTAAGCCGAAGCTCTCCTCCGGAAATTTCCGGAATGTATTTTGATGCCCTTGACGTAATTTCCTCATCGGCAAGTCTTGCCTCATCGGCAAGCTTGCGCAGATGTTCTCCGGCGCTTTTGTTTATCTCGCTTTTTAATGCAGGGAGAATATTTTTTCTGATTCTGTTTCGGGTGTAATCATCGGATAAATTGGTGCTGTCTGTGCGATAAGCCTGTCCTTTTTTTCGGAGATATTCTTCTATCTCTGCTCGGCTAATCTCAAGCAGGGGGCGAATGATGTCTCCCTCGGCCATGCTCATACCGGCAAGTCCTTTCAATCCGCTCCCGCGCAGCACGTTGTGGAGTATTGTTTCCTCCTGATCGTCACTATTATGTGCGACTGCAATCTTGCCGCCGTGAGCTTCGCGTCTGAGTACCTCATAGCGCAGGTCTCTGGCCGCTTCTTCGGTTGAGCGATGTGATTCTTCGGCATATGCCGTTACATCAACAGCAAATGATTTGAAAGAGATTTCGAGGCGCGTTGCAAGTTCTTTTACAAATTCTTCATCTGCATCGGATTCCTCGCCTCTAAGTTGATGATTAATATGAATACAGGATAAATCCAGATTGTATGCGTCTTTTAACTCGTTCAATAATAAAAGCAGACACACCGAATCGGCTCCGCCGCTTACGCCTGCAACAATTCGATCGTTCTGCTCTATCAGTTGATTCTTTTTTATATTGTCGTAAAACTTTTGAAATAACGACTGGCTCATACTATTCTGCCGGTTTAACGATGGTCTCTCCCGGCTTAACGAGGCCTAATCTTTCTCTGGCAATTTTTTCAATAAACTCTATGCTCTGCATAAAGATGTTCTGCTTCTCAAGTTCCTCGCCTCTTACATTTTCGTCATTGATCAGGTCGTCAAGCTGCGCGATTTCTTCACGATTGGCATCAACCTTCTTTTGAAGACTGACCGTATAAACGCTAACTAATCCGAGCACAATAATTGCAATAGCAAAAATGACGAGGTATTCCCTGCGCTTTGCGGCATTTTTCTTTTTTGACGTTCTCTTTTTCTTACTCATCTACAGGTAGCGGAACATGTCTCCGGCTTCATCTTTTTTTGTTGTTTCTTTAATTGCGAGAACTTCGGCCCTTACGGTCTTGTCACCGAAACCGATTTCGATGATGTCGCCGATTTTTACTTCGGCGCTGGCTTTTGCCGTGCGTCCGTTAAGGCTGATGCGTCCCGCATCGCAAGCATCATTTGCGACGCTGCGTCTTTTTATAATACGTGATACTTTTAGATATTTATCGAGTCTCATTTTAATTAGATAGAGGGCCTTTCAGGATATCCTGTGGCCCTCTATTTCGTGTTGCAAAAATCAATTACTTCTTTTTCTTGTTTACAGCATCCTTAAGAGCCTTGCCGGCCTTGAACTTAGGAGCCTTGCTAGCCTTGATCTTGATAGTCTCTTTGGTCTTGGGGTTGATGCCCTTACGAGCACCGCGCTCTGCAACTTCGAAAGTACCAAATCCAACAAGCTGAACCTTCTCGCCCTTCTTGAGCTGAGCGGTAACTACTTCTGCGTAAGCCTTAACAGCCTTCTCAGAATCTGCCTTGGTAAGGCCAGTCTTCTTTGCGATTTCAGCAACGAATTCTGTCTTGTTCATGTTATTCCTCCTCATGCTAGTCACATATTGTGACCTACTAACATAATTTTATCACAAACCCTTTATTTGTCAAGGTTTTTCACATGTTTGAGCTTATCCGGAGAGCCGTATTTGCGAGCTCTTCAGGGGTCGGAGAACCTGTTTTCCACTGCTCTATTACTCCGTCTCCTCCCTTTCTGGGAAGCACGTGCATATGGTAATGGAACACCGATTGCCCGGCTGCTCTGCCGTTGTTTTGAAGCACATTGAAGCCCTCTGCACCGAGCGCTGCCATCTGAGCTTTTCCGATCTTAGCTGCAACCTCAAGGATACGAGATGAATATTCCTCCGTAATCTCAGTAGCGTCTTTAAAATGATCCTTAGGAATGATTACGGTGTGTCCGCATGCTGCGGGAGCTATATCAAGAATCGCTTTGAAATAATCATCCTCGTATACCGTTACGCTCGGGATCTCTCCTGCGGCAATCTTGCAGAATATACAATTATCGTCTTTCATTATTGCTCCTTTCTGTGCTCAAGGCTTACGAACTTCGTGTAATTCGGCATCCATCCGAGTTCAACCATGCCGGTAGGGCCGTTACGCTGCTTGGCAATAATGATTTCAGCTATGTTCTTCTTGTCGGAATCTTTGTTGTAATAATCGTCTCTGTAAATAAAGAGGATTACGTCTGCATCCTGCTCGATGCTTCCTGATTCACGGAGGTCCGAAGGGAGCGGGCGCTTATCCTGTCTTGTCTCAACACCACGAGAAAGCTGTGACAGAAGTACAATCGGCACTCCGAGTTCTCTTGCGAGCATCTTGAGCGAACGAGTGATGTCACCGATTTCAAGAGTTCTGTTGTCGATGCGCTTGCCGCTTTCTACGAACTGGAGATAGTCTATAACTATCATCTGGATGTTTTGATCTGCTTTGTATCTGCGGCATTTTGTCCTGATCTCCGGAATGGAACGAGCCGTATCATCAATTATAAGCTTTGACTGTCCGACTGTATGAGCGCTCTCGCAGAGCTTGCCCCATTCGTCATCGTTCAAATCTCCGATTCTTATCTTGCTTGCGTCTACAAGAGATTCCATCGCAAACATACGATTTACCAGCTGTTCCTTAGACATCTCAAGGGAGAATATTACTACCGGTAAGTCTTTTTTGAAGCAGGCATACTGTGCCATGTTAAGTGCAAGTGCAGTCTTGCCCATAGAGGGTCTTGCCGCTATCAGTATCAAATCTCCGGGATGGAAGCCTGCGGTTTTAATATCAAGATCCGGGAAGCCGGTCGGCACGCCCGTAATCGGGTTCTTGGTGCGCGAAGCTTCTTCGATTCTGTCAAGTACATCGAGCGCTATCTGTGAAATCGGAACATAGTCCTGCACACCGCGCTGATTTATAACTTCGTAGAAACGTGTTTCGGCGTCCCCCAAGATATCTTCAAGTTTATCGGCACCGCCATAGCAATTTGTTGCAACATCTTCTGCGGCGTGAATCATACGGCGAAGAACCGACTTTTCTTTTACGATATCGGCGTAGTATTTTGCGTTGTCGGTGATAGGAACATTTGCCACAAGTTCTCCGATGTAAGTCAGGTTACTGATTTCGGGCGGAACGCCTTTTTCAGTCAGGCGCTGCTGCAGAGTAAGTATATCTACAGGACGGCCTTCATTTACCAGTTCGACCATTGCGCCGAATATTATACCGTACTGACGATTGTAAAAATCATCCGGAGAGAGAACTCCCTCTATTACGGATATGGCCTGATTGTCTGTAAGCAACGCTCCTATTACAGACTGTTCCGCTTCTGTGCTGTGCGGCATTATTCTTTTGATAGCTGTCTCTTCCATATCTTATGCCTGTTTAACGTTGACCTTAAGCTGCGCAGTAACATCCTTGTGAAGCTTTACTGCTACCTGATGAATCCCTGTTTCTTTAATCGGCTCATCTATTACGATTTTCTTCTTGTCAAGCTCGAGACCGCACTGCTCTTTTGCAAGCTCCGCTATCTCTTTAGCGGATACGGCTCCGAAAAGCTTACCGTTGCTGCCGACCTTGATCTCCAATACAACTTCGCTGTTTTCTATTTTGTCGGCCAGCGCCTTGGCATTTGCAAGGTTTTCTGCCGCAACTTTTTCTTCGAATTTTTGCTGGCCTTTAAGTTTGGCAAGTGCGGCAGGTGTTGCTTCTTCTCCGAGATTCTTGGGGAAAATGAAATTTCTTGCGTAGCCATCATTTACTTTTACTATTTCGCCTTTTTTTCCGAGCGCCTTTACATCCTGAAATAATATAACCTGCATTAGATTGCGCCCTCCTTTATCATTTCTTTTATAGTAACCTTAGTAAGTTCTTTTGCGTCAGTCAAGCTGCAGCCTTTGAACTGAACTCCTGCAACTGACAAGTGGCCGCCGCCGCCCAGTCTTTCGCATATGAGCTGCACGTTGATTTCGTCAATTGATCTTGCGCTCATATTTATCTGATCTTCAAACGGAGTAAATACAAATGAAGCCTTAACGCCTTCTATATCCAGCAGATCATTTGCTGCTTGTGCACATACCACAGTCGGGCTGGCAAGCCCTTCAGCGTTACACTCACCAAAAGCAAATGAATCTTCAAAAATCTCCATCGAACTGATTACTTCCGCCTTGGCCTTAAAGTCAACCATAGTCTCGCGGAACATCTTCCTGACTCTTGTCATATTTGCCCCGCATCTGCGCAGATATGCGGCTGCTTCAAATGTTCTGACGCCGGTCTTGGTGAGGAAGTTGTCCGTATCTACTACTATGCCGGCGTACATGGCTTCCGCCTCTGCCTCGCCAATCTTTACTTCGGGTGCGAAGTACTGGATAATCTCGGCTACCATCTCGCTCGCAGATGATGCATAAGGCTCTATGTACTCGAGTGCTGCCGATCTTACGGTTTCTTCTCCCTGTCGGTGGTGGTCAATTACAACTATCGTGTTAGACGCCTCAAGCAGGGCGGGACATTCTGAAAAGCTCGGGCGGTTTACGTCAACCAGCACCACTATGGTGTTTTCGTCAAGCTGTTTTAACGCTTCTTCACCGGTAATAAATGCGCCTGCAAGTCCGGGGTCTTCAGACAATCTTGCCATAAGTGAGCTGATAGGACTTGTTACGGCATTAAGCACTATGCTGGCCTGCTTGTTCAAATCGCGGGCGATGCTGAATATTCCGATAGCGCTTCCGAGCGCATCTACATCCGGATTGCTGTGTCCCATTATAAGGACGCGGTCATTTGCGGCAAGAAGCTCGCCAAATGCCTGCGCAACGATTCTGGTCTTGACTCTGTTTTTCTTTTCGGTCTCCTTGGACTTGCCGCCGAAGAATTCGGTGTCTTCACCGGCCTTGATAATAACCTGATCGCCGCCTCTGCCAAGGCAAAGACCTACAGCTGCGCGGCAATACTCCGTGTCTTCCAGGGGATTGGCTCCGAGCATACCGATACCGATACTGAGCGTCGGAGCGATTACGTTGCCTATATTAATCCCGCGTACTTCTTCAAGGATTGCAAATCTGTCGCCGCGGGCTTTTTCTATTCCTTTTTTATCAATAACCAGGGCAAATTTATCCTGCTCCTGTTTATATACCAGCGCACCGATAGATGAGAAATACCTGGTGAGGCGTCTTTCTATGAGAGCTGCAAGGAGTGCCTGCTTTACACTCTCGACCGAAGACATTACCTCGTCGTAATTGTCTATAACTATCTGACCTACAGCCGGTGTCTGATCATCAATAGTCCTGTATGCGTCATTTAATTCTGTTTCATCAAACAGTGTTACGGCATACAAATCTTCATCAGTGATATTGTAGATTTCGATTGAATAATCTTTTTCGTTGAGGCTTACTCCGTACCTCGCCCATTTGCCTTTTGCGGGCAGCTGAACTGAGGAGTCAGAGAAAAACGCGGGGAAATATTCCGTGCTCGTGCGAGTCTCGGAAAAGACATCGTCAAATGCGATATTGTTCCAGACTATTTGCCCCTCGGAATTAAGAAGCGCATAAGGAACGGGGATCTTATCTAACTGCTCTTTTTGAATTTTGTTATAGTCGGAGGCGAATCTTGTCATCTCGCGTGACAGACGTTTGTTCCAGAAAACGAACCAGCCTATAGAGAATATCAGGTATAAGCACAAGAAAATCAGTACTGCAAGTCCTGCAGATTGATTGAACAAGAATGCTATTACAGTGAGAATGATAAGTGCCGGAATTAATAATACGGGCCACCACTTAACTAAGCGCATACGTCCTTTTAACATGTTATATTCCTCTTATCAACCTATACGAAATTGAAACTTTTTCGCTTCCTTTTCGTCCTCTACAAGTTCTATATCTGCTCCGAGTGAGGAGAGCTTTTCCGTGAAGTTCTCATATCCGCGCATAATGTACTCTACATTAATTACAGAAGAAAAACCATCAGCCGCAAGTCCTGCAAGCACAAGTGCTGCTCCTGCGCGGAGATCCGGTGCTATGAGCTCTGCTCCGGAGAATCTTCCGACTCCTTCGATTACTGCGATATTTCCCTCAACCTTTATATGCGCTCCCATCTTGGTAAGCTCATCAACATATTTAAATCTGTTTTCAAAAATGCTTTCGGTTACTACGCTGCGTCCATCCGCAAGTGACAGTGCTACGCATATCTGCGGTTGCATATCGGTGGGAAAACCCGGGTAGGGAAGAGTCTTGACATTACAAGGATGTGGCTTGGGACTTCCGATTACTCTGATTGCTTCATCAAATTCCGTAATCTCGCATCCCATCTCAATCAGCTTTGAGGATATGGCATCCATATGTTGAGGGATGATGTTGTGAACTGTGATGTCGCCCTTTGTTACAGCAGCTGCCATCATAAATGTGCCTGCTTCTATCTGATCCGGAATTACGGAATATTCCGTTCCGTGGAGTTTTTCTACGCCGCGAATCTTTATCACATCAGTGCCGGCGCCGCGAATATTTGCCCCCATCTTATTAAGAAGGTTGGCTATATCTACTACGTGAGGCTCTTTAGCCGTATTCTCAATAATGGTATTGCCGGGGGCGAGCGCCGCTGCGAGCATAACGTTGATTGTAGCGCCTACGGATACCACATCCAAATATACATGACCACCGTGGAAGGAAGGGGCCTCTGCGTGTACGATGCCACTCTCTACTACGCTACTCGCACCGAGCGCCTTAAAGCCTTTTAAATGCTGGTCGATGGGACGGCTGCCGATATTGCATCCGCCGGGGAGCGCAACTTCTGCGCGGTGATATTTGCCGAGCAATGCGCCGAGCAAATAGTAACCTGCGCGGATTCTCTTTATATGCGCATTATCAACTCTGGTGCTTCTTATCTGCGCGCCGTTGATTTTGACCATATTTTTAGATACATGCTCAATTACAACGCCAATCTCTTCCATTGCGTCAAGCAGTACACTTATGTCTTTTACATCAGGCAGATTGTCGATGGTGACTGTTTCGTCGGTCATTATGGCTGCGGCCAAAATACCAAGCGCAGCATTTTTTGCTCCGCTGATAAACACGTCGCCGACGAGCGGCTTTCCGCCTTTCATAATATATTGCATATTCTTCTCCTACCTAAACTCGAGATAGTATCAGTTTATTCTATCATGCAGTGGTTTTTTTGTAAAGATTTCATCACTTTACGTAGGTGAGCATGCGGCGACCGCCGGCTTCAAATAATGCCTCCGCGTCGCCCTTGCCCATCTTGTATACCTTCTGAGTTTGAGTGTCGTAAATATTTATATTATAGACATCATATCCGACTATCAGATACGGGACATTTTCTGCATCAAGTGCTATCACGGGGCAACCGTCTTTAATATACATAAATACCTGGAGTATGCTCACTCCCTCGAGATTTACTGCTCCGCCAAGGTACTCATTAAATAAGTCTTCCGGGCTCTTTCCTTCAAGGCTGATGTCTTCCGCTTCTATTCCGTTATATGCAAGCACCGTCTTGGCGCAGTTAGTAATATCATCAGGTGTTATCTGTATTGCCGGCATTATGAGGCTCTGCTTGTCTGAATACTTGGCAGTGCGATGCCATATCCTATGTCCGACGCCGTCAACTACATAGCCCATGTCCTCGGTAACTGCCGATATCGCGCGCCCCGCCTCATCATACGTGCCGTACAGTTTTCCTTTTGCGTAAGCAAGATATTCCGTCTTTTCATCAGGCGCAGAACTGCTTAACTTTTCTTCTGCGTATGAAATCTGTTCCGGAACGCCGAGAGTGTATGAGGTTTCTTCTGATGCGTACTTTATCTTGAAATATGTGGTCTGCTCGCGATAATCATCTTGCTCGTGCGAGAATGTTTTTTCCTTCTTTTCGTTTTTCTTATCGTTCTGCATAAGAACATCGTCTTCGATTTTTTTATAACCTTCCGCATCTTTTGACATGCGCTCAATTATTATCTGACCGTTGCCGACCTGTGCTCTGGTAATTATTATTCCGGACTTTTCATAGCTGCCGGCCTCTGTCCCATCCGGCGCAACGATTACAAGTTTGTATTGCGGATATAGTGTTTTGAGTCCTGCGCTCGTTATGTCGGCATTTTTGCCGAGCGACAAAACAAGATCTTCTCCGACAAATCCGTATATACGGAAATATTCATCTTGCGCGGAATTTATCGCGTTATTCTCCTGGGTCTCCATATTCAATATGCGGACCTGCATAATATCAGCGCGCGAATCTCCCTGCGTCCATGCCATAACGCGCTGAGTCTCATCGACAACCAGTTGATGCGCGGACGCTCCTTCTACCATACTCATTACTTCGTCAGCGTCACCGCTTATGGTATAGACGGTATCGTCTACCAGGAAATATGTCTGTCCCTGATACTTTTTGCAAAGGCGGGTAATGTCTTCTTTTAAATAATCACTGGTTTGTTCAGATTCAATATATACGCGCTCGATTATGGAATTTTCTTCAGACAAATATTTATAACACGAAACGCCGTTTCCGCCCTCATGAGCTCCACGCACGCCATACCCGTAAATGATGAATTCCACGTCGCCGGTATCTGTGATTTCAACTATCTTAATACCGTAATCTTGCTTGAGTCTTCTTGCAAGATCCTGGCCGTATGCGTAAGAGAATATTCTCGTGATTGTCATGGTGTTTATGTCATAGCTCCAAAGGTCTCCGCCATAGACAAAGGCGAGCTGCTTCTTATCCGGAGATTCAACAAGCTGTATGTCTTCATCGCGACATACACCGAATGAAATCATGTTCGGGGTTATAGTCTTTGTAGATGGGATAAATCTTTCCTGCATTGTGCGCTCATAAGTCATAAGATAGAATCTTGCCTTCGACCACTGAATGCAGAAATTTTCTTCACAAAGATATGTGGTTTTTTGTCCGTTTGTTTCGGCCTTTATTTCAAATCTCACACGAAATGTTCCGAAATACGGATCAATTTCCATTATCGATATGTCGGCTTCTCCTACCTGCTCGGGTGACAAGGATCTGTAGGTAAGCTGATTAAAGTTAGAATGTATATTGACGTACGCAAGCGTGTCATTATTTGCCGTGTTATCCGGTTCCCAATTGACCGCGTACTTTGAAGCTTCTTTTAAATCAAATGTGGACTTGTGAAAATCCACAGCATATTCCATCATCTCGTCCACGTGATAATCCTGCGTGTCAACAATTCGGGTATAATAACAAATGCTGCCGCGATTTTCCGTCGTCAGCTCTATTTTCAGAATGTATTCACGGTTTTTTTCTATGAGGTCTTTGATGGGGAGGACCGCACTGATTGTGCCTGCTGCAAGTTCCCACCTATCCAGCGTCTGCTGTTCTATCAGATTATCGCCGGAAATATTTCGTATCTCATACGCGATACCGGTGATGGTTTGCCCGCTGGTGTCAATGCGTATATTTAAGTTGCGATCAGCGGAAAGCGGAGTAACGCTTTCGGCTGCCTGACCGCTGATTACTTTTTCGACATAGCCGTACAGCGTATTTATATTCTGGCCGCCGTACTGCATTTTTACTACCGGAAGCTCGGCATCTGAAAGCACAGTATACGTCGGCACGGTATCGGTGCCGCCTTCCGACACCAAAAGATAGACCACCACAGCGATGATGAAAAGACCGACAAATATTAGTATTCTGCGCAGCGTTTTGCTCATTACAGTTCCAGTTCTATTTTTCTTCCGGAGGTTTTGTACTGATAATATTTAACTCCGGCAGCATCAAACATGCGCTTTGACGCTATTGTTGCGGGGGTGGTGGCATATTTATCATCGGCATATACCACTGTTTTGATTCCGGCCTGAATTATAGCCTTGGCGCACTCATTGCAGGGGAAGAGACTTACATATAACTTACTTCCGTCGAGTCCGCCGCCACGACAATTGAGAATTGCATTGAGTTCGCTGTGAGCAACAAAGGGGTATTTTGTCATATTTGCCTCCCCTTCTCTCTCCCACGGAAATTCATCGTCGGAACAACCCATAGGAAATCCGTTATAACCCATAGACAGAATTTTATTGTCTTCACTTACTATGCAGGCTCCGACCTGTGTGTTCGGATCCTTTGATCTTTTTGCAGAGAGCATTGCTACTCCCATGAAATACTCGTCCCAACTGATGTAATCTGTTCTCTTCGGCATGTTTTACTCCTGTTCTAAAGCGGCAAATAATTTTTCAGCCGCAAGTTTAACCATCAAATCTATATGTTCATAGCAAGCGCCGTAATCAGTAAGCTGATTGCCGCGAGGCTGTGCTATCTCACTTAAGTGCTCGGCGTATTCTCCGATTGAATAGATGTCCTCCCACTTGGGAAAGCGTTCTTTTACCATGTCTTTTTCTCGCGTAGTCATGGTAAGCACGAGTGTGCCGGGCAGAAAGTCCGCTTTTGAAAGCTGCACGCTTGTTATGTGCGCCGGCTTTGTGTTGCCGCTTGCCATAACCGCCGTTGCTTTCGGGTTAATGGGCTCAGGGAAAAGAACTATAATACCTCTTGAGGCAACTTCAATTTTTCTGCTGCCTTTTACTTTGTTCATAACTCCTTCAGCCATAATGCTGCGGCAGGTATTGTCATTGCATACAAATACTACTCTGTTGTAACTTTTCATATCACACCTGCAATTCTTTGTAACCGGCAGCCTTCAGCATGCGGTTCATAATCGCCATGCCGCGCTTCCCGTCGCTGAAATTCTCCGCATAGATTTTCTCTATGCCCTTCTCGTCCATTTCGCGTAGCAGGGCAAATAAATTGCGCGCGATTTCATCATCGGAATCACGACGGCCTGCGCTCATTACGCAGTTACAGGAATATAGCCCCTCGCTTTCTGCTGAGCAAAGCACTGCCGCCTTCCTGCCTTCCGCTTTATCTTCTTGTATCTTTTTATTAATATATTCCGCAACTTTTTGAGGCTCGCCGGAGATAATTGTCATCTCTCCCTTAGGCGCATAGTGTCTGTACTTCATGCCCGGTGCCTTGGGACGAACGCCTTCCTGTGGAGGTCCCGCAATTGCAGGGTCAATGCTGCAGCTATCGGCTACGCGGCATATATCTTCAATTGTAATATAACCCGGACGAAGCAGAACCGGCGCATCGCCGGTAACATCAATTATTGTAGACTCAAGTCCTATGTCGCAAGGACCTCCGTCTATAACCATTTCTATTTTTCCGTCCAAGTCATTAATAACATGCTGCGCAGTTGTAGTGCTCGGCCTGCCTGATGCATTTGCGCTGGGGGCTGCTATCGGCACTTGGCTCAAAGATATCAGCATGGCTGCGGTCTTGTTTGACGGCATGCGCACGGCAACCGTCGGAAGTCCTCCCGTGGTTGCGTCCGGCACGCAGGCTTTTTTCGGGAAAACCAGTGTCATCGGTCCGGGCCAAAATGCATCCATCAACGCACGTGCGTATGCGGGAACTTTTTCTGCTATGTTATATAATTCACCGTAATCTGCTATATGAACTATCAGCGGATTGTCTGACGGCCTGCCCTTGGCTGCATATATCTTCTGTGCGGCATCGGCCGAAAATGCATTTGCGCCGAGTCCGTAAACAGTTTCTGTAGGGAAAGCGACCAGTCCCCCTGACCTGATTATTTTTGCGGCCCTTGCGATCAGTTCCGCCTCCGGATTGTTTTCATTTACTTTTATACACTCAGTCTTCATTTATTTTTTGTGACGCTGTGTCACATTTTTGCCCCTTTTTTACCGTTTTTTATGTCATTTTGTGACGATTTGTCACATCTATTGAATGATGGCCGAAGTATCCCTATACTCTTCATTGGAGGTGCGCTCATGCTTCAATCCGAACGGGTAAAAGTTCTACGCCAGAAAATCGCATACAATCAATCTATGGTCGCAGAAGTATTGAACACTTCCAGGGAAGCATATGCCAATTATGAAATCGGCAGGCGGGAGCCTTCTCTTGAGTCACTTGTGACTATGTCCAGGCTGTACCACGTCAATATCGAATATCTTCTGGGCGAATGCGCTCTTCCCTACTCTCTCAATGATCTTGACGGCAATCGCCTTAAGCTCGTAGAAGCCGCTTTTCAACTGGATGAGGCTTTCATCAAGATTCTTCTTACTCTTATAAAATACAAGACAAAAGACCGCGCAGAGATTACAGACGGCGACGAGCTTTGTCATAATATTCGCTGCTCGGAAAACGATTGACTATGTCTTCGAAATAAGGCCTTGCTTCTGCGTCTTTTCCTTGCGCCTCGTAGCACAATGCCGTGTAATAGATGGCTTTAACGTACTCGCCATCAAGGTTCAGGCATCTCGTGCACTGGTCCATACATTCAAGATATTTCCCGGAGTTGAACAGCTCGACCGCTTTTTCCATCAGCTTATCAACCATTTTTTCTCCGCTTATAAAATCATTCAAATATTCGTACTCGGCGAGGAACGCCTCAGAGGTTATTACGTCTTTGTTTATGCTTGAGAATGCATCAAGGAGCGCATCGTAATCGCCGTCGCGATACGCTACAGCTGCCGTGAGTATTCTCTCATAATTAGGCAGGAATCCGTCTTCGCCCTCATAGAGTTCAAGCAGTCTCTTATCTGTCTCAAGCTCCGTCTTGACGGCTTCAAGCTCAGCAGTCAAAGCCTTGATCTGCGCATCCTTATCTTCGCTTTTTTCGTAATATGAAATCTCGTTTTGATTTATGGTGTTTCTCATGTTGCGATTAAGCGTAGGGCTGATCAGGAAAAAATATGAGGCTATTGCAAGCGCAGCAGTAGCTGCTACCGCAAATATTATCTGCGTGCGTTTTGCGCCTTGCGCTTCGCCCGGCACTATTACGTCTGCATCAGCAAGTGCGGCCTCGTATGCTCTTTCGTTTTGAGCCTTGGTCAGCGCATTTTTGCCTTTGATTTCCTTGGCATATCTCTGACATGTCAGATTGCCCTTGTCTATTGAAAGCACCCTCTTTATGAGCTTATTTGCCTTTGAATAAGACTCTTCTTTTATGTAAAGAAGTATGAGGAGTTCATAGGCGCGAATGTATTTCGGATGCTGGCGCAGGATACTGCGCAGCTGTATTATGGCAAGATCCTCGCCTTCATGCTTGGCGGTCTCAAGTGCTTTGTTGTATCTCTTTATCGCCTGGCTGACATTTTCAAAATGCTGTTTGTCTTTGCGAATTTCTTCAAGATATTGTTCTGCGGGGTTGTCGTATTCCTGGTAGTTTTTGCTTATTACCCAGTGGCTGATTGCTTCGACATATTCCCCTGTTTCGTAATAAATGAGTCCTAACAGATTTCTCGCGCGAATATTGCGCTTGTCGTATTCCAGGGCGCGACTAAGAGACTGGATTGCTCCGGAGAGGTCCCGTACATTTGCAAGCTCAAGTCCTGTATTATAACAAGAGTTGGACAGGCCGACTATTTTTCTGTAGACTCCGATCTGCGCACCGCAATGCAGACATCTTGTGCCTGACCCCAGTACGCTGCCGCATCTGTAGCAAATCATTTACTGCTCTTTGTCCTTTAATATTTCCAGCATAATATCCGTCATGTCGATGAGTTCCATGTTCATGATGTTGTCCTCGGTATCACCGAGTTCTTTGCTGGGTTTATATTTTGCAAGTTCTTCCTGGAAATCTATCATGCTTCTCCTCTTGTCAGCTCTCTGATCTCATCAAGTGTATCTGAAATTACTTTTAACAAATCTGTCGTATCCTTTATTGTACCCCTTTGATTCACATAGGTAAAGGATACTTGGCTTCCTGTAGCGATTTTTATATCTCCCAGGTGTTTTGATAAAAATATCGGGATGCGCCCGGTGTCCACCGGAGCTTCATTATACATTGAAAAGCGTATGCTTTGCAAATCTCCGATTACATCCGTAACATATGCTTCGTGGGCTTTGGCCTTGATTCTCGCAACCTTGAGAAGATTTTCCACCGGAGCAGGCATATCGCCGAAGCGGTCTATGAGCTCATCGGATACGTCGCCGTAATCCTCATCCGTTTCGATGCCCGCAATGCGGCGGTATACACCGAGTCTTTGGCTCTCGTTTTTAATATATGTTTCCGGCAAATACGCATCTATCGGAATGTCTATCCCGGTGTCAAAGTCAGCGGTTATAGTATCCTGCCCCGACAGCTCGCGGACTGCATTTCCCAGCATCTTGCAGTAAAGCTCATAACCCACTGCCTCCATGTGTCCGTGCTGAGCCTTGCCGAGTATATTTCCGGCGCCGCGCAGCTCAAGATCCTTCATTGCAATCTTTACGCCGCTGCCGAGTTCGGAGAATTCTTTAATCGTAGAGAGCCTCTTTTCCGCAATCTCCTTAAGCGTCTTTCCTCTGCGATAAAGGAGAAATGCATACGCGGTGCGGTTTGAGCGGCCTACACGTCCGCGCAGTTGATATAGCTGCGACAGGCCGAATTTATCTGCGTCATGAATCAAAATAGTGTTTACATTGGAAATATCTATGCCGGTCTCGACTATGGTTGTGGATACAAGTACATCAATTGCTCCGTCCACAAAGTCAAGCATGATGCGTTCGAGCTGGCGTTCGTTCATCTTTCCGTGAGCGTATGCAACCTCCGCGTCCGGCACGAGCTTCTTTATCTGCTCGGCCACCTCTCCTATACTGTCTACTTTATTGTAAACATAGTACACCTGCCCGCCCCTGGCGAGCTCGCGCGAAATGGCTTCTCTGACAAGCTCTCCGTTGTATTCCATGACATAAGTCTGTATCGGCACTCTGTCCTGAGGAGCTTCTCGCAGCAGGCTCATATCTCTGACTCCGATCATACTCATATGAAGCGTTCTCGGAATCGGAGTCGCGGTTAGTGAAAGTACATCAACGTTATTTTTGAGCTTTTTGATTTTCTCTTTATCTGCTACTCCGAAGCGTTGCTCTTCATCAATAATAAGAAGGCCGAGGTTCTTAAATGCTACATCCTCAGACAGCAATCTGTGTGTCCCGATTACTATATCTACCATGCCCTTCCTGACTTCTTCAACGCTCTTTTTCTGCTGCTTTGCCGTGCGGAATCTGCATAGGAGTTCTACGCTGACAGGGTAGTCTTTAAGCCTCTGGACAAATGTATTGTAATGCTGCTCTGCGAGTATTGTGGTGGGAACCAGATAAGCTACCTGCTTTCCTTCCTGAACGGCTTTGAAGGCGGCGCGAATAGCTATCTCCGTCTTGCCGAAGCCGACATCTCCGCAGATTAGGCGGTCCATAACCTTGCCGCTCTCCATGTCCTGCTTAACGGCTTCTATTGCCGCAAGCTGGTCTTCGGTTTCTTCATAAGGGAACTGTTCTTCGAATTCCCGCTGCCATACGGTATCGGGTCCGTACACTACGCCACTCGCGCGCGAGCGTAGCGCGTAAAGTTTCACAAGGTCTTCTGCCGTTTCGTAAACAGATCTCTTTACTTTGGCTTTGGTGGCCTTCCATTCGCCACCGCCGAGTCTGTTGAGGCGCGGTACTTTTTCAGCGTCAGCATCGGCATATTTTTGCACCACGTCCATCTGGGTAACGGGAACATACAGATTGCCGCCGTCGCCATAGGTGATTTTTATATAATCTTTGGTTATTCCTGATACCTCGACGCGTTCGGTTCCGCAATATTTTCCGAGACCGTGGTTTTCATGTATTACATAGTCGCCGACTGAAAGTGACGAAAGTTCTGTTATCTTCTTGCCGTCAAGCTGGCTCCTTCTGCGGCGCCTTTTCTTTTTCTTGCCGTACAAATCGCCCTCTGACATTACATAATAATCTATTATCGGGTAGGCGAAGCCTTTATGAAGATTGCCTGCAAGCACCAGCACTTTTCCTGCGGGGGCTTCGGCTCTGTCATCTTCTGTATGAATTGCGTCGATTTCATATTCGCGCAGATTTTCAGCCAGCCTTTCCGCTCTTGTGGCGGAGCCTGCCAGCAGCACTACTCTTGCTCCGGCTCTTTTTCTGGCGCGCAGGTCCTCTATCAGCGTTTCAAAATTACCTGCATATGAGGGAATCGATTGCGCCTGAATCTGAAAAGCTCTTGTGATTTTTACTCCCTGAATATGGCTTTCAAATCCGGCAAGGAAAAGCGTGTTGCCCCTTACGAGCTCTTCAATCGTAACTGCCGGCGGACGGAGCTGTGGCAGTTCATACGCACCTTCAACTCCTGCGTCAATGCGTCTTTTTACGCTTTCGTCATATTCGTCAAATACAAGTGTCAGCTTGTCCTCTACTTGTATCGGATCTTCCACAAAAAGCGGTGATGTCTTCGGGAAATAATCAGCGAGCGATACTTCATGGCCGCGCTTTGGACTTATCTCGGCTACCGGGAATATAGTTATGTCTTCTATATTTTCTATCGATCGCTGTGTCTCAGGGTCAAATGTGCGGATAGAATCAATCTCTTCGCCCCAGAATTCAACACGTACCGGCAGTTCTCCCGTCAAGGGATATATGTCGATAATGCCTCCGCGCGTCGCATACTGTCCGGGTTCTTCCACCTGAATCTCGTGCTCGTATCCCATGTCGGTAAGCCTGCGCTGCAGCTCTTCCATGTCCATCTCGGCCGCTGCCATAATATTCAGAGTATAGGTCTTAAATACTCCTGCCTCGGGGAGCTTTTCCATCAGCGCCTCAGCGGAAGCAACAACTGCAACTTCTCTTCCCGAAAGAAGCGCTTTTATTGCGGTCATGCGCTGCATGGATAAAAGATTGCCGCGAATGTCGGCCTCATAAAACAGAAGGTCCTTTGACGGATATATGTATGCCTCTTTGCCGTAGCATTTCAGGTCTTCGACTATTTCCTGCGCGCGCTGATCGCTGTAGGTTACATATAAAAAGGTTCCTTCGGAAAGCTCGCTCGCAACATGCACGGCTTCGGAATCCGTACATCCCGACAAAAGAAGCGGGCCCCTTTCTTTTTTCAAAGAGGCCGCGAGCTCCTGGTATTCTGCTATTTCAGTAAGCGGGTTTTTAAATCTTGCCATCCGCTTCCTGTCTCCACAGTCCGTTATATGTATTCATGGTTTCTTCCATTCCGTGAGTGCAGAAAAACAATGCTTCTTCTGCAGCAATTTTTGCAGCTTCGGATAACTGCTCATCTTCGCTCTTGGGTATTTTTTCAAGTACTCGTTCTATGAGACTTGCGCCCTCCGGCATTCCTACTCCTACGCGAAGTCTCGG
>JAZRXC010000008.1:0-54047 GCA_045600025.1 Lachnospiraceae bacterium | reverse complement strand
GCATAGTCGGCCTGCCGGATACATTTACGGCGATGGTTGATAATAATGAGGAGCAAATGCGATATTCGGGACTGGATGACCGTATCAGAGAAATTTCGGAATGGAAAAGATCAGAATTTTAGATTACATATTTCCCCGTCGCTGTCCTTATTGCCATGAACCCACAAAGCCGTTTCACGCACCGATATGTAAGGGACACGCCGAACTCTTTTCTTATGTAAAATATCCTGTCTGCAAAAAATGCGGTAAAGAAATCGGAGACGAGCGAACCGGTTTGTGTTATGACTGTACACAAAATGATAAACCTTTTGTCAGTAACATTGCACTTATGAACTATGATGACGCGGCGCAGGAATCTATGGTTATGTTCAAGTATCACGGTCGTAAGGAGTATGCCGAGTTCTACGCGGATGAAATAATCAGCCGTTATGGTGAAAGATTAAAGGCAATGAATTTTTCGCTTATTCTTCCGGTTCCGGTGCATAAGTCTAAGCAGAGAAGTCGAGGATATAACCAGGCAATGGAGATTGCCACGCGTATAGGAAAGGCGCTGTCTGTCCCAGTGCGCGATGATATACTGATAAGAACAAAAAAGACTGAGGCACAAAAGACACTGGGAGCCCAGGAACGGGCTATGAATATACTTGACAGTATGCAGGTCCTGCGAGATTTGAAAGGGATAGGTCCGATATTAATTGTTGATGATATTTATACGACGGGGAGCACACTCTCTGCCTGTACGAGAGCACTTATGATAGCAGGTGCGAAGCAGGTATATGCCTGCACGGTTTGCATAGGAAGAGACTCGTAATTCTTTTGAAAAAATTGATATATTTGCCGCAAAAAACAGTTGACGTAAAAAGTTCGTTATGTTATTATTATCAAACCGTATCAAATCGGGTCTTTTTTTTGTGACTCAAAAGATATTTTTAACGGCAGTTAATTTTGCGCGGAGGATAAAGTTATGCGTACAAAAATTACCCTCGCATGCACAGAGTGCAAGCAGAGAAATTACAACCTTACCAAAGAAAAGAAGAACCATCCCGACAGAATGGAAACCAAGAAGTATTGTCCTTTCTGCAAGGCTCACACTCTCCACAAGGAGACAAAATAACAGGCGGTTATTATGGGAGAAAAGTTCAAGAATCTTAAATCAGAATTCAAGAAGGTCATTTGGCCCGATAAGAAGAGAGTACTGCGTCAGTCACTCGCTGTAGTGGCATGCTCAATCGTGCTCGGTCTTATCATTGCACTTATTGATGTTCTTACACAGACCGTGTTCGGTCTTATTCTGTAAGGGAGCGTTATATGGCAGATGCTCAGTGGTACATAATTCATACTATTACCAACTATGAGGACAAGGTAAAGGATAATCTTGAACAGACTATCAAAAACCGTGGCCTTGAGGATGTTATTCAGGAAGTAGCCATTCCTATGCAGGATGTTGTTGAGATTAAGAATGGTGTGCGCAAAGCCACTCAGAAAAAAATGTTCTCAACATACGTACTTGTCAAGATGGTTATGAATGAAGATACCTGGTACATAGTACGCAATCTGCGCGGCGTTACCGGATTCCTCAGTCTGGACGGCAAGCCTACTCCGCTTTCAGAAGAAGAAGTCGCTCGCATGGGCATCGGCAATACCGATATCAAACTTGACTTCGGTGTCGGCGATTCTGTTCTTGTAGTAAGTGGTGTATGGGAAGGTACCGTTGGTACCATTAAGGCCATCAACGAGAGCAAGCAGACGCTTACGCTTTCTGTTGATATGTTCGGACGTGAGACTCCCGTAGAGCTCGAATTCGGTTCAATCAGAAGAATGTAAGATCCTTCGGGATTTTATATAAGTGGAAGAGGCACCCCGCCTCGCCATACCACATCCGCTCTTTTGAGCGAGAAAAAAGGAGGAAGCCACAATGGCAAAGAAAATTTCAGGTTACATCAAATTACAGATCCCGGCCGGCAAGGCAACACCTGCTCCGCCTGTAGGACCTGCCCTTGGACAGTGGGGCGTTAACATCGTTGAATTCACAAAACAGTTTAACGCAAGAACCGCTGATCAGGGAGACGTAAAAATCCCCGTAGTTATTACTGTTTATGCAGACAAGAGCTTTAGCTTCATTACTAAGACTCCGCCTGCTCCCATCCTTCTCAAGAAGGCAGCCAAGATTGCTAAGGCATCAGCTGTTCCTAACAAGACAAAGGTTGCTACTATCAAGAGAGAAGAGTGCAAGAAGATCGCTGAGATTAAGATGGCTGATCTTAATGCCGCTAATATTGAAACCGCTACCAGCATGATTTGCGGAACTGCCCGCAGCATGGGTATCGTGGTTGAGGACTAAGGAGGGAGAGCCATGAAAAAGGGTAAGAAATACATCGAAGCTGCTAAGCTTGTAAACCGTGCTACTTTATATGACGTTCCCGAAGCAGTTGCTCTTCTTAAGAAGACTGCTACCGCTAAGTTTGATGAAACAATAGAGCTTCACATTCGTACAGGATGTGATGGCCGCCATGCTGAAGAGCAAATCCGCGGTGCTGTTGTTCTTCCCAACGGAACAGGTAAGACCGTTCGCGTTCTCGTATTTGCTAAAGGCGCTAAGGCTGATGAAGCTGCAGCAGCCGGCGCAGATTATGTAGGCGCTGAAGAACTCATTCCGAAGATTCAGAATGAAGGTTGGTTTGAATTTGACGTAGTTGTTGCTACTCCCGATATGATGGGTGTTGTAGGACGTCTTGGTAAGGTTCTTGGTCCTAAGGGACTTATGCCTAACCCTAAGGCAGGTACTGTTACCATGGATGTTACAAAGGCTATCAACGAGATTAAAGCAGGTAAGATTGAGTATCGTCTTGACAAGAGCAACATCGTTCATGTTCCGATTGGTAAGGTTTCATTTACTGAAGATCAGATTCAGGAGAACCTTAGTGCCGTTATGGGAGCTATCGTTAAAGCTAAGCCCGCATCACTTAAGGGAACTTATCTTAAGAACGTTACCATTGCTACCACTATGGGCCCTGGTATCCGTTTGAATTCACTCAAGTTCCTGAGCGAATAATTATTAAGTTGACACTCACGGATATCCGTGATAAAGTCATATAGCATTACCACTGCCGAAGACAGCCGGTACCGAAAGGTTCAAAGCTTATGCGCCTGCCGAGGAGAGGAATAATTGATATTTCTAAGTCCTTCGGCCGTCCGGTTTGGAGGACTTATTTTCTGCAGAGGGTAAAATCTGATAAGGAGGAAAAACCTATGGCAAAAGTCGAATTAAAACAGCCCATCGTTCAGGAAGTTTCAGACCTTCTTGACGGTGCAAAGAGTGCCGTTCTCGTAAACTATCGCGGTATCACTGTTGAAGAAGACACCAAGCTCCGTAAGGAACTTCGTGAAGCCGGTGTTACTTATAAGGTATACAAGAACACACTTGTTAGACTGGCTGTTAAAGACACACCTTTTGAAGGACTTACCGAGGATCTTAAAGGACCGCTTGCAATCGCTGTTTCTAAGGAAGATGCAACTGCTCCTGCTCGCATTATCAATGGATACTGCAAAGATATCGAGGCGCTGTCACTCAAAGCCGGTGTTGTAGACGGCACCTACTATGACGAGAAGGGTATTACGATTATCGCAACTATCCCCGGTCGCGAAGTACTGCTGTCCAGATTGCTCGGAAGCTTCCAGTCCCCTATTACCAACTTCGCACGTGTTATTAAGCAGATTGCTGAAAAAGGCGGAGCACCGGTAGAAGAGAAGGAAGAAGAAGCTCCTGAAGCTGAAGTAAAAGAAGAAGTTAGCGCAGCTGCTCCTGAAGAAGCTGCAACAGAGGAGCCCGCAGAGGCTTAATTACACGGAGGAAAATTAAAATGGCTAAATTAACAATTGATGAAATTATCGCAGCTGTTGAAGAGCTCAGCGTTCTTGAACTCAATGATCTTGTAAAGGCTTGCGAAGAGAAGTTTGGTGTTTCTGCAGCAGCAGGTGTTGTAGTTGCTGCCGGCCCTGCAGCCGCTGAAGCAGCTGAGGAGAAGGATAGCTTTGACGTAGAGCTTACCGATGTTGGTCCTAACAAGGTTAAGATCATCAAGGTTGTTCGTGAGCTTACCGGACTTGGTCTTAAGGAAGCTAAGGATCTTGTTGATGCAGCTCCTAAGGCTGTTAAGACAGAAGTCAGCAAGGAAGAGGCTGAGGCTGCTAAGGCAGCTCTTGAGGCTGAAGGCGCAAAGGTTACCCTTAAGTAATCAAACACAAAGCAATAACAATCGTCCATTGCAGGTTCATTTGCGGTGGACGATTTTTTATGTAAAAAATCATAGATTTACGGTTAAAAAGTTTTATAGTATAATTTGATTGTCATTAAACATGTTTCGAGCCACCGAACCCTCTGCAGCGCGCAAAGGTTCTCTGGCCAGGGCCACACCGGAAACGGTATGACCTTCCGCGTTTGAAAAGAAGCATACTTCAAAAATGATAATTATTTGGTGTATAAAGACTTCTGTTCTTATGCGGAACAGGAGGCTTTTTTGCATATTAAGAATATCAAAACAATTGTTTTAACATTGATAATATCTATGTCAGCCTGTTGCATATGCGGGTGTGACAGAAACATTTTGCCCCCCGAAAAAGAAGCCTCAACAGCAGAAATAACCGATGCCGACGGAAGAACCATAGGTGTAAGATCTAATGCCAAGGATTTGACTATAGCTTCGGTTTATGCGGTAGCGGTCCCATTCATAGAGGCTTTGGGACTTAGCGACAGAGTTAAAGCCGTAAATGTAAAAAGTGATTTTTGGAAGACTGCCGATAAAAACTTCAAAGTAGCCGGAACTGTCGGCAGGGGAACGGTAGATCTGGAAAAGCTTGCCGCATATGCGCCGGATACATTGATTCATAGAATTAATGATCATGAAACAGTAGAGGCAGTATCGAAACTGGGAGTAGATGTAATCTGTATCAGTGTAGAGAGCATTGATGATATAAAAACAACACTTACTATGTTGGGCGAGTACTTCGGCGAAGAGGAAAATGCAAAAAAGGCAATAAAGTGGATTGAAGGAAAATTTGAATATATCAAGGGCATAGTCGACACTATACCTGAAAGCGAACGAAAGACAGCGCTTCTTATGGGAGGAAAACAGGGGAGAGTTGCAGGCGCCGATATGCTTCAGACATGGATGATAGAACAGGCAGGAGGTATACCTGTAGTAAAAGAAAGTGATCACAGAGACTGGGTTAACATCGGCGTAGAAAAAGTATTTGAATATAATCCGGATGTACTATTCTGTACCAGTTCAACAGCTCTTGAGTATACGACTGAGGAGCTGTATGAAGATCCTGCATGGAGTGCTATGACCGCTGTAAATAACAAAAACATTTACGTAATACCGACACGATACGATTCCTGGGATATCCCAGGCCTATCGTGCATCCTCGGAACACTATATATGCTCAGAGAAATGTATCCGGAATACTTATCGGTCGAAGATTTCGAGGATCAAGTTGACGATTATTACAGATTTATGTTCGGAAGATGCTTTGATAAAGAACTGGAGTTGGACTGGGATAAATTTTGAGGGAATTGCAATTTATGGAGCAGAAAAGAAAGCAAAATTCAAAACACTTTGCGGCAATGCTGATAATTCTATTAATAGTGTTGCTTATACTGATGGTACTTTCTCTTTGTGTCGGAAAGTATCCGGTTTCTGCGTCCGATAGTATCTCTATACTTCTAAGATCACTTTTCGGGATGGAGCAAAAAGCAGATTCCATGGTGGTTAATGTAGTACTGGGTTTAAGACTTCCCAGAATTCTGGCAGCTATTCTTGTGGGAATGGCTCTTTCTATATCCGGCGCATGTTATCAGGGAGTGTTTAATAATCCTTTGGTATCACCGGATTTTCTGGGAGTATCCGGAGGAGCCTGCATAGGTGCGGCAGCAGCGATATTAATGGGACTTAGTGCAGGTTTTATATCTGCATTTGCATTTGCAGGAGGATTGATTGCAGTTCTGATTACGGCAGCCATAGCCGCAGTTATGAAAAATAAATCCGAGATGATTCTTGTTTTATCCGGAATAATAGTGGGCTCTTTGATGTCTTCAATTCTGGGATTTATCAAGTTTACGGCAGATCCTGATACGCAGCTGGTATCCATAACATACTGGACTATGGGAAGCTTTTCGTATGTTTCTGTAAGAGATTTAGGAATACTGGCGGCAGTGATGATAATCCCCACCGTCATACTTATTCTGATTTCTTGGTGGATAGATGTGCTTTCTCTGGGAAGCGAGGAAGCTAAAACACTTGGCGTAAATGTCCGTTTAGTAAGAACTATAGCAATCGTTTCTTCGACATTGATAACCGCTGCGTCCGTGTGCATGGCAGGAACAATCGGATGGGTAGGGCTTGTCATACCGCATCTTGCCAGAATGATCGTCGGCGCAAGCAACAGAAGACTTTTCCCTGCATCTTGTTTTATAGGAGCATCATTTATGCTGCTTGTTGATACTCTTACAAGAATCGTCGGAGTAAATGAAATGCCTGTCAGTATTATGACCGGCATAATCGGGGCACCGTTTTTCCTGTGGCTCCTTTTCAGAAGGAGGAGCAGAAATATATGATATATACAGTACGTAATTTAAAGTATTCCTATCAAAACGACATCCCCGTTCTTAGCGGGATAGATTTGGATATAAAAGAAGGAAGCCTTTTAACCGTGCTTGGACGAAACGGCGCCGGCAAAAGCACTTTGTTTTCATGCCTTTTGGGATTGAGAAAAGGGTATGAAGGGGAAATAAAGCTATACGGCAGAGAGGTAAAAGATCTCAGAGAGAAAGATATTGCAAGCGTAGTGGGATATGTTCCGCAGACAAATACTCCGGGCTTTGACTTTACGGTTTTTGAATACGTTCTTACGGGGTGCTGCGTTAATCTGGGACTCTTTTCTCAACCCGGAAGGCAAGAGGAAAGAGCGGCAGAAACGGCAATGGAAAAGCTCGGGATTGAGCATCTTGCTCAGCGCAGTATCACGGAACTATCCGGCGGAGAACGTCAACAAGCTGCCATAGCAAGAGCAATTGCATCAAATCCGAAGCTGGTCATTTTTGATGAGCCGACTGCTCATCTTGATTTCAGTCATCAGATGGAAGTCCTCAGAATTATTAAAACTTTGACGGAAAAAGGTTTCTCTGCGGTGATAAGCACGCATGACCCGAACCACAGTTTGATTCTGGGAGGAGAAGTGGCTTTATTTGATAATTGCGGTAAGCTTAGTTACGGAACATCAACGGAGATGTTAACCGAGGAAAAGCTGAACTCGGTATATGGCGGAGATATAAAAATCAGATATATGGAAGAATTTAAACGCAATGTGTGTGTTTATCCGAAACTATAAAGAAAGGTAGGAAGCTCATATGAAAATAAAACGAATTACAGCATTAGTATTAACCTTCATTCTGTCACTGCTGTTAGTTGCATGTGATGATGGAAAAAGCAAAGAAGTGGTTCCCGAATTCGCAATCAACATTTGCGGCGTCAGTATCGGCAATAGCGAAATGGAAAAATACGAACTACATACGGCAGTATCTGAAAGTGTTAATTCAGAAGGAACTAAAAAAACTGCCGAGTATAAAGGGTACAAGCTTTCCGATGTATTTAAGGAATGCGGAATAAATGATATACCGAAGGCAATTGAAGTAACAGCCACAGATGGATACTCATTTACATATGAGGGTGATTTGTCAGATGCCACATGCCTCATAGCGATGTTAAAGGACGGAGAGCCTTTCAAAGAAGGACCATGGTTTGCCCCGTGCTCATCCGATACAACAGGAGATTATCTGAAGAACCTAAAATCAATAGGATTAACAGATAAGAATCAGGATAAGGAAGATAAAGAAGATAAAGAAGAAAGCGAGCTTACAGAACTGGCTGAGCCTGATGTTTCTGATAAGACAGGCAAGATTACATTTACTGATTATAAATTTAAGATAAACGGAAAAGACGTTACTAATGCAGATTTAGATGGCTTAAATATATATAAGGCAATAGTAACCGTTCAAAACAGCAAAGGCAAAATATCAGAACAGACTTATAGCGGATATGTACTAAAAGATGTTTTAGACAGACTTGGACTGGCAGGCGCAAAGAGTGTTAAGGTGATTGCTTCTGACGGATATGAGTCAGAGATAGATTCAGAAGATCTTGAATCAGACATTACTCTTATTGCAATAGAAAAGGACAAGGCAACTTCAGATGACGGAAGTGTGTGGCTGGCGCCCTGTGCTCAGACTAGCTCCGGAAAGTATATAAAGGGAGTTTTTGAAATAGTCACGAAATAATTAAATATGTTAATTAAATGTTATTGTAATATCTGCCGGCTTATGTATATAATGAAAACATAAGTCGGCAGATTTTTTTATTCTATAAAGGAGGTGCCTATGCCAAGCAAATTCGGTGGTTACATGGGAAGAGTCGTAATGTACGATCTTTCCTCACAAACAGTTACAGATTATCCTTGGACAGATGATGACAGAGAGCTTTTCATCGGCGGGAAGATTATGGCGGCAAAGATTCTGAACGATAATCTCACAGGAACTGAAAAAGCTTTTTCCGAAGAAAATCTTATAGTGATTTCTACCGGACCGCTTACAGGTACCGGTGCCCCAAGCTCATCAAGATTTAATATGTCAACACTTTCACCGCAGACAGGTTTTATTGCATCATCGAATTGCGGAGGAAGATTCGGATATTATCTGAAAAAAGCAGGAATCGATGCCCTTATAATAAAGGGCAAATGTGAGAAGCCTTCTTGGCTGGAAATTGATAATGGCAATTTTATTCTTCATGATGCGGATGATATATGGGGAATGAAAACAAGTGCAGCCCAGGAAGCCTTGAAAAACAAAATTGAAGAAGCTAAGAAGCGGCAGGTGAAAATGGGACAGGTAGTAATAGGCCCCGCAGGAGAAAACCTTGTAAAGTACTCGGCTGTAGTTTCCGATGAGAGGGTATCCGGAAGAGCAGGTGTGGGTGCTGTATACGGGTGGAAAAACCTGAAGGGAATTACTGCAACCGGAACTAAAAACATTCCTGTATCAAATCCCGAAAAGACAAAAGAGTGGTGCAAAAAATGGTTTAAGTATTTAAGAAGCCATCCGCTTACCGGCAGTCAGCTTCCGAAACTCGGTACAGCCGCACTTGTATCACAGATGCAGTCCATCGGTATTCTTGCGACTAAAAACTACAGCAAGGGACAGTACGAGGATTTTGCAAAAGTTAGCGGTGAAGAGCTTGCTGAAAAATACAATATAGTAAACAAGGGGTGTTTGACTTGCCCTATAAAGTGCGCAAGAACCGTTGAGGTTGAAGGAAAAGCAGTAAAGGGCCCTGAACTTGAGACATTAGGACTTTTGGGAGGAGGAATCGTTAACTGCGATCTTCCTATGATTTTCAAATGGAATTACGAACTCGACGAATTAGGCATGGACACTATATCGTCTGCTTCTACACTTGCCTGGGCGATGGAAGCTAATGAAAAAGGCCTGTGGGATAATGGCCTCGAGTTCGGAAAAATCGATAACATTTCTCAAGTTTTTGAAGACATTGCATACAGAAGAGGCATCGGCGATGAGCTGGCGGAGGGCAGCAAGAACCTTTCAAAAAAATACGGTGGAGAGGATTTTGCTATTCACGCAAAGGGACTTGAGCTTGCTGCATACGAACCGAGACGCGCAGTCGGGCAGGGACTCGGATATGCAGTTTCAAACAGGGGTGGTTGTCATCTGAATGGCGGCTATCTTGTAATAGTTGAGGGACTGGGACTCCACACTGATTCTCAGACTCCTAAAGCAAAAGCAGACTTCACAATGATGTTCCAGGATCTTATGGAAATGATTTCTGCCACAGGCCAATGCCTGTTTACATCATATGCATTCTTCCCCGGTTTCCTTATTACCAAGCCGAAGGGGGCAATTGCAACTATTTGCAATAAGGCAATTCCTCATATCGGATGGGCCCTCAGATTAATTAACAAGAATCCGAGGATAGCTGCGATACACCTTCCGGTATTTCATCATACAAAAATGATGGGGTATGCCCTTAACATGCCGATGACTTTCGGAAAATACCTGCAAACAGGAGAGAGGGGTTACAATCTCGAAAGATATGTGAATTCTAAATTCGGAGTAAGCGCCAAAGACGACGCACTTCCGAAGCGACTGACGGATGTGCCTCAGGATGCTAATGATAGTAAGACCAAGGTTCCACTTGAGACAATGAAGAAGACATATTATGAAGCGAGAGGATGGGATAAAAACGGAGTCCCTACAGAAAAAACGCTGAAAAAGCTTGCGATAATCAAATAAGGAGGCAGATATGGCTGAAAGAGAAAAAAAGATTCCAACCATTGATTTTGAGGAATGTGCCGGGTGTTCTGTATGCATCGAGAACTGTGTAAAAAACTGCCTCGGACTTACCAATCCGCGCTTTCATGGTGATACACATACGGTAGCGGAATTAAAAGATGCAGATAGTTGTATAGGTTGCGGATTGTGTGTAAAAGCATGTCCGATAGAAGCTATAAAGTTGGTTGCTGCCAAATAATCGCATAATGCGGGAAAGGGAAACTATGTTCAAGATTTATTGCAGGATTTTTCAGGCAGTTATGAAGATTGCCAATTATTTTCTGGGATATCGTATGCCGGATTACATTGAAGGCGCAGGGTGTGTGGTAAAGCTACCGGAGCAAATAAAAGCAAAAGGTCTGAAAAAAGTGCTTTTCGTATCCGATCCGGGACTTATGAAAATAGGTCTTCCGACCAGGCTTCTTTCCGCAATGGACGCTGCCGGGCTGGAATATGCCATGTACACTGATGTGCAACCGAATCCGACATCCGATAATGTTGAAGATGCATATAAGGTGTATTGTGACAACAATTGTGAAGGCATAGTTGCAATGGGTGGCGGCTCACCTATGGACTGCGCGAAAGGTGTTGCGGCTAAGATAGCTCACCCTAAAAAGACGGTTGCACAGCTTCAAGGACTCTTAAAAGTGCATAAAAAGATAGTACCGTTCTGGGCAATCCCCACAACATCCGGAACAGGCTCCGAAACTACTGTCGCTGCAGTAATTACCGATAGTAAGACACACCATAAAGCATCTATTAACGATCCTTCCATTTTGCCGAAGTACGCAGTGCTTGATCCGGAACTTACCGTAGGACTTCCGCCTTTTATTACTGCAACAACGGGCATGGATGCGCTCTGCCATGCGGTTGAAAGTTATACTAACTGGACATATTGTACTAAGCTTGAAAAGGATCTCTCAAAGAAATCTGTTAAGCTTATTTACGATAATCTGTTGAAGGTATATAACGATGGTTCAGATCTCGAAGCTCGCCAAAATATGCAATTTGCATCATTCTATGCAGGAAGATCATTTACCAGAGGCTGTGTTGGTTATGTGCATGCAGTAGGACACACGCTCGGCGGATTGTACGGAGTAGCGCATGGTCTTGCCATGTCGGTTATACTTCCGCATGTTATGCGTCAGTTTGGGTCTTCAGTATATGATAAACTTGCAGATCTTGCTGATGTGTGCGGTATGACGGGAGCCGATAACAAAGAAAAAGCACTTAAGTTCATTGACTGGATCGATGATATGAAAAAGCAGATGAATCTGCCTGCGGGAATCGATGCAATTAAGGATGAAGATATTCCGCAGATTATCAAATGGGCTGAAAAAGAGTCGAATCCTCTGTATCCCGTTCCTGTAATCTGGGGAGATAAGGATTTTGAAAAGCTGATAAATACCCTGAGAACTGTAAAGTATTAATATAATAAACGAAAAAAGGGGAATTCCCAAGTTTCGGGAATTCCCATTTTTTTGTAAACTATAAATCTTCGTCTAATTCATCGAACAGTTCAGAAGAGAAGAATTCCGAGAGAGAAATCTCGAGACCGTCACATAACCGCTTTACTGTTTTAACGGAAACATCACGCCTTTCTGAATCTAACATACTATAAACGGTAGAAGGTGTTACGCCGGAAGAATTGGCAAGTTCATTGTAAGCGATACAACGCTCTCTGCAGTACTGATCAAATCGTTTTACTATTGCGTCTTTTAAATACATAGCTGCCTCTCTTTTTTATTAGATTCTAAAATTTGAGGCGACTTAAAGTGTACGCACCTGCGTATATATTGCTTTGCTTTTGCCTCTGCGCCACCTTATGACTTAATCATCTTAAGAAAAAAATCTGTGAATTTCAAAATATCATTTCAAATCACATCATTATTTAAACCAGAGCGTTCATATTTCCTTGTCATGCGCTGCGAAAAATAATACAATTAGAAAAAAGGAGGAATGAGATGAGACAACTTACCGATTTTCCCAGGATACCGCTTGGAGTATTTCCCACACCAATTCAAAGGCTTAATAATATCAGCAGCCTGCTTGGAACAAATGTATATGTTAAAAGAGATGATTTGACCGGCATAGGACTCGGCGGAAATAAAGTAAGAAAACTGGAATTTCTACTCGCCGACGCAAAGGCAAAGGGGGCAGAGATTGTATTCACTACGGGAGGAGCGCAATCCAATCACGCTATGCTCACGGCCGCCTGCTGCCGAAAGATAGGATTAACTCCTATACTGATTTTAAAAAAGCGCGGCGTTACCGAACGAAAAGGCAATCAACTGCTGGAATATTTGATGGATACGGATGTCCGTTTTATGGACACGAATGATTATGCGGATATTTACGCAGAGATGGACCGAATAGGCAAGGAGCTCGGAAGACCGTATTATAAGATTCCCTGTGGCGGTTCAAACGCGCTCGGATCTCTCGGATATGTAAACTGCATGAAAGAGGTATCTGAATCGGGACTGCATTTTGAACATGTTATATGTGCGGAAGGCAGTGGCGGCACGCATGCAGGTGTGGCGCTTGGAGCTAAGATATTTATGCCTGACACTAAAGTTACGGGAGTTATGGTGGACACGGATCCCTTCGATGTAATTACCTTACGTATTATGCGGGAAACTGCCGAACTTCTGGAACTTGATATGGATATTACGCCGGATGATATTCATTTGTTTGATATGTGCGGCCCCGGCTATGCCATAGCATCTCCTGAGGGAAATGCCGCCATACGGATGATGGCTGTGAATGAAGGACTGTTTTTAGATCCTGTTTATACCGGAAAAGCTTTTGCGGGACTTGTTGAACTGGCACGGAGAGGAACATTTGCACCGGATGACAATGTACTGTTTATTTACTCAGGCGGCGCGGGTGGTTTGTTTGCTGTAGACATTGATTTAGATTAAGAAAAAATTCATAAAATATAGTTTAATAATAAACCTTCGATGTGTTATAATATATGAACCTATAGTATGTGCATTTGCTGTTTACGGAGAAGATAATGGTAAATGAATCACGCATCCGCTTGATGAATAAAGCAGAGATGCTGAAACAAAAAAACAAACGTCAGATTTTCACGGCCGGACATTTCTTCGGTGGTGATTTTGTGGTATTCCAAGCCATTAAGACTTTCATAGGCGTAACTATTGCATATGCCATAGTTGTGGCGCTTGTTGTTATGGTCCGTGGCGAGGAGATATCAACACAGTACAGCATTGCAGATATATTTGACAGCCTGAAAACAGTTCTCATTATTTATGGTGTAGTGGTTTTGGTAGCTGAGATAATTACATTGTTTGTTTACATCAGTAGTTATTGGAAATCAAATGAAGCGCTTATAGAGTATCGTAATACCATAATAAAGCTTGACAAACTGTACAGAAAAGCCGATGCGATTAAAGAAGAAATAGAGACCGATACGGTTCCTACACGTATTAAGTTCAATTAGAGGTCCGCTGAATATGGAACAGATTTTAGCCATCAGACAAAAGTGCAAAGAGCTCTACTCAAATTATGATGCATATATTATGCCGGTACTTAAATTTATAACGGCATTGATTTCGATACTTGTAATAAATAACGCTATCGGATTTGAGGAAACGCTGGCAAAATGGAATATCATTTTGATTGCGGCGCTTATTTGCGCAATTTTGCCTTGGGCAGGAATCACATTCGTTCTTCTTATATTTGTGATGTTTAATCTGCTTGCGCTTTCCTGGGAAGTCGCATTGGTGACACTTTGCCTTGTTATGTTGGCTGCAATACTGCAGTATCTTTTCCTTCCGGGCTTCAGCATAATTATTATTCTGATTCCTGTACTGTACTATCTGAATATACCGTTCGTAATTCCGCTTATAGTCGGACTAATCGGCGGATCTACCGCGTTTATCCCCGCATGCAGCGGCGTATTTGCATATTATTTCATACAAGGCGTTGAAAAAAATGCAACATTCTTTGATACAGCGGCAACTTCACAGGCCGATATAGTGGAGCAGTTGATGCAGGTATTAAGCATTATACAAGACAATAAGATAATGCTGCTTGGCATCATATCAACAGGCATAACCGTATTAATAGTTTATTTCATAAGGCACATCAAAGTGGATTTTGCACCGTATCTGGCAGTCGGATTCGGTGGTGTCGCAAATGTGGTTTCTTACCTCATCGGCGGATTCATAATGGAGATAACGATTCCTTACGCAACTGTATTTGTAGGCACACTTGTATCACTTATAATAGCACTTGTTATATCACTCTGGATTATTGCCGCAGATTACAATCACTCCGAATATCTTCAATATGAAGATGACGATTACGTATATTATGTAAAAGCAGTACCTAAGATTAAGGTCGCACCGACCAAGGTCAAGGTTCATGACATAACTGCAGATCAAGATGACGCAGACATCCAGGAGGCGCTGCAGATGCTTGATGATTACGATGAACAGGAGAGGAGGGGCAAATAAATAGGCTATGGGTATCACTGAAATATTCAAAAGCATATGGACTTCCGTAAGTTCGATAGCCTTTAATGACATAATTGAGATAATAATCCTCACCTTTGTTATTTATAAAGGCTTAATGCTCATTAAAAATACAAGAACTTGGTTCTTGCTTAAGGGAATAATTGCAATAGTGATTTTCTATGCAATTGCTAAACTCCTTCAACTTAATACAATTTTGTATTTGATTGATCGTGCCCTGGATATTATCCTGATTGCACTTGTTGTTGTATTTCAACCGGAACTTCGTTCACTTCTTGAACGTATCGGAAAGGGCAATGTTTTCAAAAAAGTATTTAAAGGCACTCATACAGATACCGGTGTCTTCAGCCGCGAAACCTCTGAAGAGCTGATAAAAGCGGCAGTAAAACTCAGCGAGACAAAAACAGGTGCTTTAATAGTTATTGAGCGTGAGGATCCGATGACTGAGTATATTAATACCGGTATAAAAGTAGATGCCGTTGTGTCAAATCAACTTATGATTAACATATTTGAACACAACACACCTCTTCATGATGGTGCAGCTATTATTCAGAAAAACAGAGTTGTAGCGGCAACATGTTATCTGCCGTTATCTGCCAGCAATATAAATAAGAGCTTCGGAACGAGACATAGAGCCGGCCTGGGATTATCAGAGGTTTCAGATGCCCTTGTACTTATCGTATCTGAAGAAACCGGACATATTTCCGTTGCAATAAACGGTAAATTAAAAGAAGGCTTATCACCTGATGAATTAAGATCAGAACTTGAGGTCTTGATTTCTAAAGATATTGAGCCGAAATCATTATTCAAAAAATCAGGGAGGGCCGAAGATGAAAAAGAAACTACTGAATAACTGGCCGATTAAGCTTTTATCCCTGGTATTTGCATTCGTATTGTGGCTTATCGTAATAAAAGCAGTAGATCCTGTGATAACCAGAACCTTTGATATCCCCGTTGAATTTCTTCATGAAGAAGTACTTGCAGAGCGAGGGGTATTGGTTAGACCGCTTGATACTGCGGTTGTGGTAAAAGTAAGTCAGACACGTAGCATAGTTTCGACGCTTACCGACGAAGATTTCTATGCTTCCGCTGATTATGAAAAAATGTATCGCGATACGCAGGTACCCGTTACTGTTATATCCAAAAATTCAAAAATAAGTGATGAAAATTTCATACAGGAGAATTTCAGTATTGAAGTAGACGTTCAACAGGTTGAAAGCATCAATCGCGTCGTTGAATGTGTAACAAAAGGAACTCCGATGGAAGGATATATCGTAGGCGGACTCAGCGCGACACCGGGATCCGTTAATATTATCGGACCCGCTGATGTACTTGCGAAGATTGACAGGGTAATTGCAACCATAGATGTTGACGGAATAAATGAAACCAAGATATCTATGGCGGAAATTGAGATATACGATGATGACGGCAACATTATAAATCCTGCAGATGTTACCGGGATGAGTCTTGAAGGCGGTGAGCTTGTTACATGCACAGCCAAGATACTGACAGTACAGACAGTTCCTGTGCGTGTAGATATTAAGAACAAAGACCGTGTAGCTCAGGGATTTGTATTTGCAGGCGCCAAAGTCAGCGTAGATTCTGTTCGTATCGTAGGCTCAAGAAATGCCGTACTCGGAACCAAAGAAATAGTCATAAATGATATTTCCGTAGCTGATGCATCAGAGAGTTTTACCAGCACATCAGATTTACGCAGATACCTGGCAGACGGAATAGAGGTGGACGGATCCTCGGAAGTAACAATCAGTGTTTATATTGACCTTATTCCCGTAACGGAACCCGTAGATCCTACAGAGCCGACAGGCCCTTCTGACCCTACTGACCCGACTGCGCCTACTACACCTGAAGAAAGCAGTGGAGAGGCTTCAGAAGAAGTCCCCACTTCGGATTGATAAATGTTGAAAAAAATTATCAAAGAACTGATGCCATATGTGCTTACGGTATTAGTTGTACTTCTATTACGAATATTTGTTATTCTTAATGTTACAATTCCGTCCGGGTCAATGATATCTACGATAAATGTCGGCGACAGATGCATGGGACTTAAATGCGCATACTGGTTTTCACAGCCGGAGCGTTATGACATAATTGTATTTGATGCGCCGGATAATCCGGAGGTGTATTACATTAAGCGAGTAATAGGACTCCCCGGAGAAACTGTAGAGATTAAACACGGTGTGACATATGTAGACGGTGTGGCAATAGATGAGCCATATCTCAATGAGCCTACGGATGATTTGAATTTCGGACCGTATTACGTTCCTGAAGAATGCGTATTTGTAATGGGCGATAATCGAAACCATTCGCTGGACGCGCGTTATTGGAACAACACATACGTTACATATGATACAATATCGGGAAAAGCACTTTTTGCTTATTGGCCGAAGCTGGACTGGCTATACGCATCAGAAAAGCAAGCCAACTAACCGGACTATCTATCAGGTGGAAAAAACAACTGATATATGATACAATATCATTTTGCCCGTCAGGGATTAATAACCAGGAGGACTCAGGAAGTGAGTGTTAAATTTGAAGAATTAGAGCATAACTTGGTAAAGCTTACGGTAGAGATACCTGAAGAGACCATCGAAAAAGCAGAAAATGAAGTTTACCTTCGTGAACGTAACCGTATTACAGTACCGGGATTCCGCAAAGGCAAAGCTCCCCGTCAGATTATTGAGAAGACTTACGGCAAGGGAGTATTCTTTGAGGATGCAGTAAATGATGCTATTCCCGTTGCTTATGAAGATGCTG
The DNA here is from genome assembly GCA_045600025.1 of Lachnospiraceae bacterium. Lineage (GTDB taxonomy): Bacteria > Bacillota > Clostridia > Lachnospirales > Lachnospiraceae > UBA3774. Next base: position 36,377 of record JAZRXC010000008.1, on the reverse strand, counting down.
TTTCAGAAGTTGAAAAAGAGCAGAACATTACGGTATCCTCATATCCTGAGATAGAGTATACACAAGTAGAGATCGGCAAGCCGGTTATTTTTGCTGCTACCGTTGCAAAGAAACCGGAAGTAAAACTCGGTAATTATAAGGGACTTAAAGTAGATGCTCCTTCAGCAGAAGTAACCGATGAGGATGTTGATGCAGCAATTGCTGAGCAGGCTGAAAAAAATGCTACATATAACCCCGTAGAAGACCGCCCCGTTCAGGATGGTGATATGGTTACCCTTGACTTCCTCGGTAAAGTTGACGGAGTTGCATTCCCCGGCGGAGAAGGCACAGATTATCAGCTTGGCATCGGCTCACATTCATTTATCGACGGATTTGAAGAGCAGCTTATCGGCATGAACTGCGGTGAGACTCGTAACATCGATGTTAAATTCCCCGAAGAGTATCATGAGGCATCACTTGCCGGCAAGCCTGCAACATTTACCTGCACCATCAAGGCAATCAAGGCAAAAGAGATTCCCGCAATTGATGATGAATTCGCAGCAGAGGTTTCAGATTTTGAGACACTCGCTGAGTATAAAGAAGATATGAAAAAGAAACTCGCTGAGCGCAAGGAGGCTGATGCAAAGCGAGCTAAAGAAGACGCTCTTATCGCAGAGGTTGTAAAGGCAAGCGAGATGGATATTCCCGAGCTCATGATTACCAGTGAAGCTCGTATGGCAGTTAATGATTTTGCACAGCGTCTGCAGAGCCAGGGCCTCAGCCTTGCTCAGTATATGCAGTACACCGGTCAGACCGAGCAGGATATGATTGACAGTCAGAAAGAGCAGGCTCAGAAGGCAATTGAGTCACGTCTCGTTCTTGAGGCTATCGCAGCTGCAGAAGCAATCGAAGCTACAGATGAAGACGTTGAAGCAAAGCTTGCTAAGATGGCTGAGCAGTATGGTCTTGAACTCGCACAGATCAAAGAGTTCACCAGCGATGACCAGATTGATATGATGAAGAAAGACATCGTAACCGAGAAAGCGCTCGATGCAGTATACGCTTCAGCAAAATAATAAAAGGGGGCAAATATGAGCCTGGTACCTTATGTGCTGGAACAGACCAGCCACGGAGAAAGAACATATGATATATATTCGCGACTGCTCAAGGAACGTATTATTTTCCTCGGAGAAGAAGTGAATGAAGTAACAGCCAGCCTTGTAGTGGCGCAGCTTCTGTATCTTGAATCAGAAGACCCTGCCAAGGATATTCAGCTATACATAAACAGCCCCGGTGGCATTATTACCGCGGGTATGGCAATATATGACACTATGCAGTTTATTAAATGCGATGTATCCACTATCTGCATCGGTATGGCGGCAAGTATGGGTGCATTCCTTCTGTCCGGCGGTACCAAGGGAAAGCGTTATGCGCTCCCCAATTCCGAAATAATGATTCACCAGCCCTCAGGCGGCGCACAAGGTCAGGCAACAGAGATTAATATTGCGGCTGAGCATATATTGAGCACGCGTAAGCGTCTCAATGAAATCCTTGCGGCAAATACCGGCAAGAGCTATGAGCAGATTGCAGCAGACACAGAGCGTGATAATTTCATGACTGCAGAAGAAGCTAAGGCATACGGAATAATAGACGAAGTTATAACTAACAGGTAAATATATGGCACAGATAAAAGACCACTGCAGATGTTCATTCTGCGGAAAATCACAATACGCAGCAGCAAGCCTCATAAAGAGTCCTCAGAGAGAAGATGTTTTTATTTGTGATGAGTGCATAGAGCTTTGCATGGATTTTCTTGATACTGATGTCAGATACCGTAACAAAGCCGGTCGCAAAACCGTTAACGCCAAGAAAAACAAGCCCAAGGAAATTAAAGCTTTCCTTGATGATTATGTAATCGGACAGGAAGATGCAAAAAAAGTTTTATCTGTTGCGGTTTATAATCATTATAAGCGTATAAATGCCGATAAGGCTGAAGAGGATGTTGATCTTCAGAAGAGTAACATCTTAATGCTCGGACCTACCGGCAGCGGCAAGACATATCTTGCACAGACTATAGCCAAGTTCCTGAACGTTCCTTTTGCAATTGCCGATGCGACAACTCTTACAGAGGCTGGTTATGTAGGAGAGGATGTCGAGAACATTTTACTCAAGCTCATTCAGGCTGCGGACTATGATATAGAAGCAGCAGAACATGGTATTATCTATATTGATGAAATAGATAAGATAACCAAAAAGAGCGAAAATGTTTCAATTACCAGAGATGTATCCGGCGAAGGTGTACAGCAGGCACTTCTCAAGATCATTGAGGGAACTGACGCGAGCGTACCTATGCAGGGCGGCAGAAAACATCCCCAGCAAGAGATGTATCATATCAACACCACAGATATTCTCTTCATTTGCGGCGGCGCATTTGACGGACTTGATAAGATGATAGAGTCAAGACTCGGAGGCAATTCAATAGGATTCAATGCCGAGGTTCATGACATTAAAAATGCTGACGTGGGAGAGACCCTCAGAAAAGTTGAGGCTCAAGACCTTGTGAAGTACGGCATTATTCCCGAGCTTGTAGGCAGACTTCCGGTAGTAGTGACGCTTGATATGCTCGATGTAAAGGCACTTGAGCGCATACTGACTGAACCGAAGAATGCGCTCATTAAGCAATACTGTCGTATCTTCGAGATGGACAGCGTAAAGCTTTCATTTGATGAAGAAGCGATAACACAAATAGCAAAAGAAGCCTTTGACAGGAAGACAGGAGCCAGAGGCCTACGTTCTATCCTGGAGCGTGCACTTACGGATGTTATGTATGAGATTCCATCCGATGAAGATGCGAGCGAATGTATAGTAACGGCAGATGTTATAAAAGGTAATGCATCTCCCGATGTATTAAAGAGACGGCACAAGGCAAAGGCCAAGACCGAATCCAATCCCGCCTGATAAACAGCCTTTAAAACCGCTGCCGGATATTGCAGCGGTTTTAGTAACTATGGAGACACATATGAATTTACCGGTAATTACACTCAGAGATTTAGTCGTTATGCCCGGAATGCTGATTTCATTTGATGTGAAAAGGCAGGTATCCGAGTGTGCGGCTTCTTATGCTGCGAGACACGATTCAAAGGTATTTTTGGTATGCCAGAAAGATCCCGCAGAGGATACTATTGACACTACCGATAAAGTAGAACGATTCGGAACTATCGCATTTGTTAAACAGATGATTAAGCTTCCGGACGGACTTATGCGTGTTTTGGTCGAGGGCGGCAGACGCGCCGAGCTGGTTTCATTTACCCAGACTACTCCCTGCATCATGGCGGATGTCGAGGAACGTCCTTTTGTAGTAGATTTATACGACAACCTCGAAGAGGAGGCTATGGTAAGGACCTTCAAGGAAGTCGCAGGCAAGTACGCCCATTATAATCGCGAATTTGCTGAAAATGCTTACGAGCAGTTTACCACTACCACAAAGCTCACCGAGCTTATTCCGCAGGCATATACAAGGATTCCTCTCCCTGTTACTGTCAAGCAGGATATACTAAACTGCGATTCTCTGCGCACACAGTTTATCATACTACTTACGTTTATTAATCATGAGATTGCGTTACTTGCAGTGCAGGCGGAACTCGGTGAAAAAGTAAAAGCCAAACTCGACGGAAATCAAAGAGAATACGTATTGCGCGAGCAAATGAAAGTAATCAGAACCGAACTTGGCGAAGATGAACTTTCGGATGCTGACAATTTCCGCGCGGCATTAAAAAAACTTAAGGCCTCCAAGGAAGTCAAAACCAGAATAGAAAAAGAGATTAACAGATTTGCGGCAATGCCTTCCGGTAGTCAGGAGGGTACCGTATCTCGTACATATATTGAAACACTTCTTGATCTGCCGTGGAACAAGCAATCCAAAGACAGATTTGATATCGCCCTTGCAGAGCAGATATTAAATGAAGACCATTACGGAATGGAAAAGATTAAAGAGCGCATACTGGAGCATCTTGCCGTGCGTACATTTACGGGTGAATCCGGAGGCACGATTCTCTGCCTTGTAGGCCCGCCCGGAACTGGTAAGACTTCCATAGCCCGTTCTGTTGCAAGAGCGCTTGATAAGAAATATGTGAGAGTTTCTCTCGGCGGAGTTCATGATGAGGCTGAGATACGCGGACATAGGCGCACTTATATCGGCGCAATGCCCGGCTGCATAGCCAATGGCCTCAGACAGGCAGGCGTATGCAATCCGCTCATGCTTCTTGATGAGATTGACAAGGTAAGCACGGATTATAAGGGAGATACATCCTCAGCTTTACTTGAGGTACTTGACGGCGAACAGAATGTTAAGTTCGCAGACCATTACGTAGAGATACCGATTGATCTATCCCACGTAATGTTTATTGCGACGGCAAATACTACGGAGACGATTCCGCGTCCGCTTCTCGATCGTATGGAGATAATCGAAGTAACAAGCTATACGGAAAATGAGAAATTCCATATAGCCGAAGATTATCTTGTGGAAAAGCAGCGCAAAAAGAACGGTCTTACACAAAAGCAGATCACATTTGCGCCGGAAGCACTTAAAAAGATTATACATAATTATACCCGTGAGGCAGGCGTGCGCAATCTTGAAAGGCGCATAGGAGATATCTGCCGTAAGGCTGCCAGAGAGATATTAGAGAAAAAATCACGTTCGATAAAAGTAACAGAAAAGAACCTGGTCAAATATCTCGGTAAAGAAAAAGTGTTATTTGATATGGCAGATAAACTGCCGCAGATTGGTGTTGCGAGAGGGCTTGCGTGGACAAGCGTAGGCGGAGATACTCTCGAAATAGAAGTTAATATCATGCCGGGTGACGGCAAGCTTCAGCTGACCGGTAAACTTGGTGATGTTATGAAGGAGTCTGCTCAGGCAGGACTTACGTTCATTCGTTCAATAAGCGAAGCGGAAGGAATTGCCGCAGATTTCTTTGATAAGCATGATATGCATCTGCACATTCCCGAAGGTGCAGTGCCTAAAGACGGACCCTCTGCAGGTATTACGATGGCAACAGCTATGCTTTCGGCAATTACCGGACGCAGCATCCGTGCAGATATGGCCATGACCGGAGAGATTACCCTGCGCGGTCGCATCCTTCCTGTGGGCGGACTTAAGGAAAAACTTCTGGCGGCCAAGATGGCTGATTTAAAACTGATACTTGTGCCAAAAAAGAATCGCCCCGACATATTGGAATTATCCGAGGAAATTACCAGCGGACTTGATATCAGGTATGTATCTCAGATGAAAGAAGTAATTAAGATTGCATTTACGGAGCAGGAATGATTATTAAGAGTGTTAACCTGGAGACGGTAGCCGGAATTACCAGCCGCCTTCCGAAAAACGACAAGCCTGAATACGCTTTTGCGGGAAAGAGCAATGTAGGAAAGAGCTCTCTTATTAATGCTGTCATGAATCGCAAGAATTATGCCCGCACTTCGGCAACTCCCGGCAAGACTCAGACTATTAATTACTATAATATAAACGACGAGCTGTATCTTGTTGATTTGCCCGGATACGGATATGCCAAGACCTCTAAGGAAAGCAAAGAAGGCTGGAGCAAACTGATAGATAAATATCTTGAAGTATCAGATATGCTGAAAAAAGTATTTTTGCTTGTGGACATAAGACACGCTCCCGGGGCAAATGATATTGCTATGTATAAGTGGATGATATCAAGAGGATTTGATCCTATTGTAATTGCGACAAAACTTGATAAAATTAATCGCAGTCAAAAAGACAAGCAGTTAAAATTGATACGAGAGACACTGCAATTATCTGAAAACGTTCGCATTATTCCTTTTTCATCTGAGACAAAAGCAGGTCTTGAAGAAATATATACACTTTTTGAGGAGTGAATATGTATAGGAGAATTTTGACAGTACAAGACATTTCATGTTTTGGACAGTGCTCACTTACCGTGGCGCTGCCGATACTTTCCGCATGCGGACACGAAACAGTAATATTGCCTACGGCGGTTCTTTCAACACATACTGCAGGTTTTTCAGGCTTTACCGTTCGAGATCTTGCTGAGGATCTCCCCGGCATTTCGGCACATTGGCAGAAAGAGGGTATTACATTTGATGCAATCTGCACGGGCTATCTCGGGAATGAAGATGAGATAGACACAGTTGCCGATATAATTGATAAGCTGATAGTACCCGAAGGAACGGTTATTATTGACCCTGCTATGGCAGACCATGGTAAGCTGTATCCGGCATTTGATATGAATTATGCAAAAGCTATGAATAAGCTCGTAGCAAAAGCCGACTATATACTTCCGAATATTACCGAGGCAGCCTTCCTGACAGGAACAGAGTATCGTGATGATTACGATGAGACATACATTTCCGAATTGCTGGACGGACTTTCAAAAATCTGTAAGGGCAGCATAATTCTCACAGGCGTCAGCTATGATAATGAGTCAACCGGAATAGCAGTACGTGAAAATGGCCGGGACAGATACTATAAACATAAACTGATAAATGAAAACCGTCACGGCACGGGTGACATATATACGGCGGCATTTGCCGGTGCACTTCTTTCAGGATGCAGCGCATATGAATCGGCAGCTATTGCCGGCGATTATACAGTTGCGTGTCTTGAGGACACCGTAAAAACCGGCGGACACAAGTACGGCGCCGAATTTGAGCCGCGTTTATGCGACTTAAAGAGGATGATTGAAAAATGAGAAGCAGAAAAAGAAAAAACAGAACGGTAAATATATTACTCACATTTTTAATGGTGGTACTTATCGGAGTTGCCGGATACAGTGGCTATCGTGTAGTAAAACAGCTGAAAGAAGATGCAGGTGCGCGTGATTACATGTCGGAAATCTCCGATGTAATAAAAGAAACAGAGAGCACTACTGCCGCTACGCAGGAAAGTACCGCAGCGAATGTGCCGACAGAGCCCACAGAACCAACTACAGAAGCGATACCTCAAAAGGAAATAGATTTTGAATCGCTGTGGGAACTGAATAAGGATGTAGTAGGCTGGATCGAACTACCGGGAACCATTATCAACTATCCGATAGCGCAAGGCGTAGATAACGGACAGTATTTGCGTACGCTTCTTAACGGCGAATATCACAGATTCGGTACACTGTTTATCGATTATACAAATTCACCTGATTTTTCAGATTTCAACACGGTAATATACGGGCATCATATAAAAGCCGGAGATATGTTCTGCCTTGTTGAAGAGTATGATTCGATTGACTATTACAAGGAACACCCGTATTTCATCCTTTATACACCTGCCGGGAATTATTTACTCGAACCCTATGCGGCTTGCTATGATGAGGGTATAAAGAATCTACCGCAGAAATTCAATGGCGATGAAACCGAATATGCTAAGTTCATAGCCGACAAGATGGCCGACTCACTTATTGATACCGGAGTGGAAATGAATTCCTCATATGATACAGTTTCACTTTATACCTGCTCGGAGAGAGATGACAAGGCGAGATTTGTTCTGTTTTGCAAAAAAACAGAGTTGTAAATACGTTATATTTTCCGACAAATAAAGATTGACCTACTGATAGATGAGTAGTAAAATATTTCTATTAGCGGTTTTGGAGATTATTATGAATTCAATAGTTAATGTTGTGGTGATATATCTCGTGATTATTGTCAGCCTTATTATTGAGGCTGGATTGGTTCGTGATTTCCGCAAAGTACAGAATTCATAAAGAATTAGGTATACAGGGCATAGAGCTATAGAACGGAGATTACGAAAGAGTGATTTCCGTTTTTTATATAATATTAAAGCGTAGGGCTAAAACATGAATACAGTAGATACTGATAAATTGTTAGAAGTTGCACAGCGTATTAGAGAGATGAGAGAAATCTCGGGCTTTTCGCCTGCAGAGATGGCTCAGAAGACGGAAGTAAGCACCGAGGAGTATATCAGCTTTGAAAATGGTGAAAAGGATTTCCCGTTCACATTCATACATAAGTGTTCTTTAGTATTCGGTATCGGTATCAGCGATATCCTTGAAGGACGCAGTGCGCACCTTTCCTCATATACCATTACTCGTAAGGGACAAGGACAGCAGACGGCAAAGGAAGTCGGCATAGAGATTCAAAACCTTGCTCCTATGTTCCGCAAGAAGATTGCAGAGCCCTACTATGTAAAATATGAATACAGTCCTGAACTTCAGGATAAACCAATCCATACAGTAACACACTCAGGCCAGGAGTTTGATATCGTACTGTCCGGTAGGCTCAAGGTTCAGATAGGCGATCATATTGATTACCTTAATGAGGGCGACAGCATCTACTACAACAGTTCATCACCTCACGGCATGATAGCAGTGGATGGAAGAGACTGCATATTTGTTGCAGTAGTACTTCCGGGTGAAGACGAAAAGGAAGAGATTATCAGGAACACCCTGCTTTCAAAAGACGCTCCTAAAAGGGAGCTGGTCTGCTCTAAATTCATAGAGACGCAGGAAGGCGAGAGCGGTGAGCTAAAGTCCATCAAATTCAAGAATGAAGATACCTTCAATTTCGCATTTGATATCGTAGATGAGATAGGCAGAAGACATCCGAATAACCGCGCTATGCTCTGGCTTGATGAGAATGAGAATGAAAAAGAATTTACATTCAGAGACATGAAGAAATTGTCTGCGCAGGCAGCTAATTACTTCAAGGCGCTCGGAATAAAGAAGGGCGACAAGGTTATGCTCATGCTCAGGAGAAGATATCAGTTCTGGATATCAATTCTGGGCTTACACAAGCTTGGCGCTGTTGCGATACCTGCGACTGACCAGCTGAGAGCGCATGACATAGAATACAGATTCAAGGCAGCGGATGTGAAGGCCATTATAGTAGCAGACCACGGCGAAAATGCCGCGCATGTCGAAGAGGCTGATTGCAGTGTGCCGGTTGATATTAAGATACTGGTCGGTGAAAAGAGAGACGGCTGGCATTGTTTTGATGAAGAGTTCAGCATGTATTCATCTCATTTCTACAGAGATGAGAACACTGCCTGCGGTGACGATCCGATGCTTATGTTCTTTACATCAGGTACTACAGGTTATCCTAAGATTGCAGTTCATTCGCACAAGTATCCGCTCGGCCATTACATTACTGCAAAGTACTGGCACGGCGTATCAAGTGACGGGTTGCATTTCACCATATCTGATACAGGTTGGGGCAAGGCTCTGTGGGGCAAGCTCTACGGACAGTGGCTGTGCGAAGGCGCTGTCTTTACCTATGACTTTGACAGATTCAAGGCAGAACGAATCCTGCCTATGTTCAAAAAATACAACATTACTACATTTTGCGCCCCGCCGACCATACTGCGCATGATGATCAGACAGGATCTTTCTCAGTATGATCTGTCATCCATTCGCCATATGACTACGGCAGGAGAGGCTCTCAATCCTGAGGTATACAAGATATTCAAAAAAGAGACGGGACTGCGTATCATGGAAGGCTTCGGTCAGACGGAGCTTACTTTGGCTGTTGCCAATTTGATGGGTAATGCTCATAAGCTTGGTTCCATGGGTAAGACAAGTCCTTTATACGATATCCATGTGTTAGATGCCAACGGCAATGAAACACCTATCGGCGAGCCCGGTGAGATTGTTATTAAAACAGATGAGCAGATTCCTTGCGGACTTTTCCTCGGCTATTACAAGGATGAAGCGGCTACAAAAGAAGTATGGCATGATGGTTATTATCACACGGGCGATTTGGCTTGGAGAGATGAAGATGGTTTCCTGTGGTATGTCGGACGTATAGATGATGTAATTAAGACATCCGGATACCGAGTCGGACCTTTCGAAATCGAGAGTGTTATAATGGAACTGCCTTATGTGCTTGAATGCGGTGTATCCGCAGTTCCTGATGAAATCAGAGGACAGGTGGTCAAGGCCAGCATAGTCCTGGTAGAAGGCACTACTCCTTCCGATGCTCTTGAAGAAGAAATCAAGGAATATGTAAAGAAGCATACAGCACCATATAAATATCCCAGAATCATAGTGTTTAAGGACAGTCTTCCCAAGACGACTAACGGCAAGATTCAGAGGAATCTATTATAATCATTATTAAGAGGTTAAGATGGCAAATACATCCGGATTAGATTTAAAAATCAGTGAGATAGCATCCAGAATAAAAGACCTGAGAGAACTCAAGGGTTTTTCAACGGAATACATGGCGGACAAGACAGGTGTCAGCAATGACGAATACATAGCATGCGAAGCAGGAACAGGAGATTTGACCTTCTCATTCATTTACAGATGCGCTACCGTATTCGGCGTAGATGTAACCGATATTATCGAAGGCCACAGCCCGAAGCTGAAGTCTTTTACTGTCACAAGAGCCGGTTCAGGCCAAGAGGTATCCTCCGCTCACGGCATGACCTATTTCAATATGGCCTACGCATTCCAGAACAGAATAGCTGAGCCGCTATTTGTCAGAAGCGATTATGATGCAAATAATGTCCAGAACGATATAGAGCTTACTACTCATGATGGACAGGAATGCGATATAGTCATAGAAGGCAATCTGATGGTTCAGGTAGGTGAGCACAGAGAAGTACTCGGCCCCGGTGATTCTATATATCTTGACTCTAATACACCGCACGGCATGATAGCGGTGAATGGCAAGAGCTGCTCATTTTATGCTATAGTACTCAATCCCGCAGGTGAGCCTATCCCTGAGCTCACATCAGATCCCAAGATAAAGACAGAAGGTAAGCAGCACACAAAGAGCAGGAGACTCTATCACAAGTTTATTGATGTTGAAGAGGACGGAAACGGTACTCCTACCAAGATTGAGTTTAAGAATACAAAGAGGTTCAATTTTGCATATGATATAATGGATGAGCTCGGAACAAAACATCCGGATAAGCTCGCTATGCTTCATATATCGGAGGACAAGACTGAGAGACGTTTTACCTTTAAAGATATGAAGGAGCAATCAGCCAGGGCTGCCAATTATCTTGCGTCACTGGGAGTTGGTCGGGGTGATCGAGTACTTCTCATTCTTCGAAGAAATTATCAGTTCTGGCCCATTATGCTGGGACTTAACAAGATAGGCGCCATAGCAATTCCTACGGTTATCCAGGTAAAGGAACATGACATAGAATACAGGCTAAATGCCGCAGGAGTCAGCACCATCATTTGCACAGCTGACGGTGAGGTCATAGATGAGGCAGACAGAGCTCTTTCAAAATACGGCAAGATAAAAAACAAGATTATTACAAACGGCACTAAAGACGGTTGGAGATCCTATGACGATGAAGTGGGAACTTTTGATGCTTCATATGAGAGAAAGGATGATTCACCGGGTGGAGAGGATTCGCTTCTTATGTTCTTTACATCAGGTACATCCTCCAATCCCAAGATGGTTGTGCACAACCACAAATATCCTTTGGGACATTTCCACACCGCTAAGTATTGGCACGATGTAGATCCTGACGGACTGCATTTTACCATATCCGATACCGGCTGGGCAAAGGCCATGTGGGGCAAGATGTACGGACAGTGGCTGTGTGAAGCCGCGATATTCGTATATGATTTTGACAGATTCAATGCAGAGGATATACTGCCTATGTTTGCGCAGTATCATATCACTACATTCTGCGCACCTCCGACCATACTCAGATTGCTTGCAAAGCAGGACATCTCTAAGTATGATTTGAGCAGTATACAGCATATGACTACGGCGGGAGAGGCCCTCAATCCGGAAGTTTACAGACAGTTTAAGAATGAAGTCGGACTTCAGATTCTCGAAGGCTACGGCCAGTCCGAGAGTACCATGATTATGGGCAACCTTGTAGGTGCTCAGCACAAGGTAGGCTCTATAGGAAAGCCGGCACCGATATATGACGTAATACTTATGGGCAAGGACGGTAAGGAAGTTCCTACCGGCGAGACCGGCGAGATATGTATCAATATCAAGCACGGGGGGCCATGCGGATTGTTCACCGGTTATTATGACGGACCCGAAGCGACAGACAAGGTTATGTACGGTGGTTATTATCATACGGGCGATACTGCGTGGAAAGACGAAGACGGATTCTACTGGTTCACCGGAAGAATTGATGATGTTATCAAATCATCCGGCTATCGCATAGGACCGCTCGAGGTTGAAAATACCATCATGGAACTCCCTTATGTACTTGAATGCGGCGTATCTCCGGAACCTGATCCTGTAAGAGGACAGATAGTTAAGGCAAGCATAGTCCTGATTGAAGGAACCGAGCCCACAGAGGAACTAAAAAAAGAGATTCAGGAATATGTCATGAATCATACTGCGCCATATAAGTATCCGAGGAAGGTTGTATTCTGTGACAGTCTCCCCAAGACCGCCAGCGGAAAGATTCAGAGAAATCTGCTGTAGGAGATAAGATGGAATTCAAGAGGGTTACACTCATATGCGGTCACTACGGCAGCGGCAAGACAAATATAGCCGTAAATATGGCATATGAACTAAAGAAACAGATAGCAAATACGGCAGTTGCCGATCTTGATATAGTCAATCCGTATTTCAGAACCCTTGATTCAAAAGAGGATTTTGAAAAAAGAGGCATCAAGCTGATTTGTTCGGCATTTGCCAATACAAATGTAGATGCACCGGCGCTTCCTCAGGAGATGTACTCTATCATAGATGATCGCAATCAAAGTGTGATAGTGGACGTGGGCGGAGATGATAGAGGGGCACTCGCCTTAGGCAGACTCTCCGGAGCATTGCAGACCGAGGGCAACTACGATATGTACATGGTCATCAATTGCTACAGGCCGCTGACAAGGACCGTAGATGACCTTTTGGCCATCAAAGATGAGATAGAGCAGGCAGGCAGAATCAGATTTACCGGAATAATAAATAATTCAAATCTCGGACGCGATACACAGCCTGAGGATGTTATCAAATCACTTTCATATGCAGCGGAGGCTGCAGATAGGATGAAGCTGAATATTGTAGCTACAAGTTACGATGCGAGGCTGGATGAAACATTAAGCAATAAGGTACCTTATCCTTTCGCAATGGAATTGCAGAAGCTGATACCTGGAATATAAATAAGGCTAAGGAGGACAATATGGCAAAAATAACTATCAAGACAGATTCCTGCAAGGGTTGTGGACTATGCGTAGACGCATGCCCCAAGAATCTGATCAGAATTGCTGATGACAAAATTAATCTGAAGGGTCATCATCCTGCGGAGACAGTAAATATTTTTCAGTGTTTGGGCTGCAAATCCTGCGCGACTATGTGCCCTGACTGTTGCATTACGGTAGAGAGGTGAGTTTATGAGTGAGAAAGTATTGATGAAAGGCAATGAAGCAATTGCCGAAGCAGCCATCATAGCAGGCTGCAGACATTATTTTGGTTATCCGATAACTCCCCAGACCGAGATAGCTGCTTATATGGCAAAACGTATGCCGAAGGTAGGAGGTACCTTCCTTCAGGCAGAGAGTGAGATTGCTGCTATTAACATGGTATACGGAGCATCTTCGGCCGGAAAGAGAGTCATGACTTCTTCATCTTCACCGGGCATATCTTTAAAGCAGGAAGGTATCTCATATCTGGCAGGCGCTGATTTACCTGCATTAATCGTAAATGCACAGCGCGGCGGTCCCGGACTCGGCGGCATTCAGCCTTCACAGTCTGATTATTTCCAGGCTACTAAGGGCGGCGGACACGGAGATTACCACCTGATAGTGCTTGCTCCTTATTCCGTTCAGGAGATGGCTGAGCTTACTATTAAGGGCTTTGACCTTGCTGATAAGTACAGAGTTCCTACAATGATTCTCGTAGATGGTACAACAGGTCAGATGATGGAGCCGGTAACATTTGATTTTGCAGTAAAGCAGGCGCCTGAGAAGCCTTGGGCAGTTACAGGAACCAAGATGGAGAGAGAGCACAACATAGTTAACTCTCTGTATCTTAAGGCGGATGAGCTCGAGCAGAAGAACTTTGAGCGCTACGAGAGATATAAAATTATTGAAGAGAACGAAGTTATGTACGAAGAATACATGACAGAGGATGCGGATATCATTATCGCAGCGACAGGTATAACAGCCAGAATATCACTCAGTTCAGTAGAAAAGGCCAGAGAAAAAGGTATCAAGGCGGGACTTATAAGACCTATTACATTGTGGCCTTTCCCTAAGGCTGCATTTGCAAAGGCAGCATCACATTGCAAGCACATCCTTGCAGTGGAGCTCAATATGGGTCAGATGATAGAAGACATCAAGCTTGCAACAGAGTGTTCGGTACCTGTATCACTCTATAACAGAACCGGAGGAGTGCTCCCGGATGTATATGAGATACTTGACGTCATTGAGAAGATAGCAGAAGGAGGTAACAGATAATGATAGTATTTGAGAGACCTCATGCACTGTGTGATGTGCCGCTGCATTATTGCCCCGGCTGTACTCACGGAATTATACACAGACTTGTTGCCGAGACACTCGATGAGCTCGGTATCGAAGGTAAGGCTATAGGCATCGCTCCCGTAGGGTGCGCTGTTATGGCTTATGATTATTTCAACTGTGATATGGTAGAGGCAGCTCACGGCAGAGCGCCGGCAGTTGCTACCGGTATCAAGAGAGCAAATCCTGAGAACATTGTGTTTACTTACCAGGGCGACGGCGACCTCGCTTCTATCGGCATGGCTGAAACAGTCCATTCTGCAGCAAGAAATGAGAACATTACAATTGTATTTATAAACAATGCAATCTATGGTATGACCGGAGGACAGATGGCTCCCACATCACTCCCGGGTCAGGTTACGCAGACCTCTCCTTACGGCAGAGACGTAAAGACAGCAGGTTATCCCATCAGAGTATGCGAGATGCTTTCACAGCTGGACGGACCTGAGTATATTGAGAGAGTTGCTGTATGCGATGTTGCAAATGTCAACAGAGCTAAGAAAGCTATTAAGAAGGCTTTCCAGAATCAGATTGACGGCAAAGGATTTTCGCTCGTTGAGGTTATATCCGCTTGCCCTACCAACTGGGGTATGACACCCAAGGAAGCTTTAGAGTGGGTAAAGAGCGATATGATTCCTTATTATCCGCTCGGAGTATA
Organism: Lachnospiraceae bacterium; assembly: GCA_045600025.1. GTDB lineage: Bacteria > Bacillota > Clostridia > Lachnospirales > Lachnospiraceae > UBA3774. Next base: position 21,311 of record JAZRXC010000008.1, on the reverse strand, counting down.
TAAAGACAGATCGGCTAAGGAGGAGGAAAACAAATGACAACCACTCAGATTTTGATTTCAGGATTTGGCGGACAGGGCCTTCTCTTCACAGGTAAAGTTTTGGCATATAAATGGTTACTTGACGGTTATAATGTAAGCTGGCTTCCTTCATATGGTCCGGAGATGCGTGGTGGTACGGCCAACTGCGGTGTTGTTGTAAGTGAGAACCATCTTATCGGTTCACCGCTTGTTGCAAATCCCAACGTTCTTATCTGCATGAACCTTCCATCACTGGATAAGTATGAAGACAAAGTAACACCCGGCGGAAAGATATTTATTGACTCTACCATGATTGAGAGAAAGGTCAAGAGAACTGATGTTGATGTATATTACATTCCGGCGTCAAAGATGGCTTCCGACAACAATATGATTGTTCTGGCAAATATGATCATCATGGGTAAGGTGCTCCAGGTACTCGAAGATACGGATATAGATTCAATAAAAGCGGGACTTGCCAAATGTATTCCGCCGAAGAAAGCGGATATGTTTGACATCAACATGAAGGCAATACAACTGGGATTGGATTATGAGACAAATTAAGATATGTGATATGACCATGCTTCAGGAAGCACGGCACAGAGACAGGTTTTCACTGACTTTTAAAGAAAAGACCGAGATAGCAGAATTACTCGATAATATCGGTGTTGATGTGATAGCTCTGACCGGTGTCGATGATGATAAATCAGATATCCTGAGGCTCAAAGCCATAGCAGGCATAGTGAAAAATGCAACGCTTGCAGTCTATGTAAAACCTGACAAGGAAAACATAGACACGGTAAGTGGTGCAATCGCAGAAGCCAAACGAGGGAGACTTGTTCTGGCATTACCTGTCAGCACGGTACAGATGGAGTACAGCTACAGACTCAAGCAGGATGGTATGAGAAAACTGATAAATGACAGTCTCTCGTACATGAGCAGCATTTGCGATGACATTGAATTTGTAGCAATGGATGCGACACGTGCAGATTCTGACTTCCTGCATGAAGTGCTTAAGGATGCAGTGAAAGCAGGAGCCAAGACAATCACCTTGTACGACGAGTCGGGCAAGATTCTTCCTGCGGAATTCGGCCGCTTCATAAGCGGACTAAAGGAGAGCATCCCAGAGCTTGAACTGGTAAAGCTCGGAGCCGGCTGCGCAAATGATATCACTATGGCAGCAGCATGTCTGATAGAAGCTATGCAGGCGGGAGCCGATGAACTCAAAGCTGCCGCATTTGCAATAGATACTGCATTTATGAATGACATCTCAAGAGTTATATTTGAAAGAGAGTCAGACTTCGGAGTGCAGGTGAATCTCAAATCGGCGGAAACGGCTGCAACTATCAGCCGCATAAGATGGATGTGCAAGACCGGCAAGAGCAAGACATCTGCTTTTGACAATGAGGTCAGCATGCAGGATACGGATAATGATTCCGAGATAGATGAGGCTTTTAATGAGGAAGTACCGGAGGTATTCAAAATTGATAGTTATACTATCAACACCGGTTCGGTTATGACTTCTACGGCTCATATCAGACTGAGCAAAAACGGACGTATGCTGGAGGAGGTTGTTATGGGGGATGGTCCTATAGCGGCATCATTCCTTGCTATAGAGCGTATAACAGGCAACCACTATGAACTTGAGGATTTCCAGATTAAGGCTGTATCAGAAGGCCGTGATGCACTTGGTCAGGCTCTTGTAAGACTGCGTAGCAGCCAAGGACTCTATACAGGAGTAGGCAGATCAATAGATATTATAGGTGCTTGTATCAAAGCCTATGTAAACGCACTTAATAAGATAGCAAGCAAGGAGCAGTTATAATGGAGCTTTCGTATTCTTCTGAAGGCTTTGGCGACAAGAGCTATTATGAACTGATAGATCTTGCTGCCGATTCCGGAATCAGGAATATCGAACTTTTCAGACCACAGGACAGAGAAGACATGACAGGTGGTCCTCTTAGCTTGCGCAATATCAATGGCTCATTTTCCCTGCTCAGAGACAGAGGCATAAAGCTCGTATGTATAGATACCGGCATAGACATCAGTGCGTCACTTGATTTAGTGAAAGCAAAATGCGCTGTTGAATGCGCAGTCAATTTAAGAACAGAGTATATTGCAGTCTTTGCAACAACCCAAACAGACATTATCGATGAAAATATAAAATTGCTTTTGGAACTGGTCAGAGGTAAGAGCATATCAATACTGATAATGACGCAGGGCATCTATGCGGATACCGATCTTCTCCGCAGTTTGCTTGATAAGTATGCAAAAGACGAACTCGGTGCTCTGTGGGCAGTTGATGCACCGATATATTATGAGCATATAACACCGGAAGATACAATCAGACATCTGGGGGCTTATGTAAAGCACGTACATATAAGTGATCATGATGAAAACGGCAACCCCACCATTATAGGTGAAGGCAGGCTTCCATTTGCCGAGATTTTAGGTGCGCTTGCATCAATAGACTATCACGGCTGTGTATCGCTGGTATATAATGAAGAGGCCGGCTGCATAGATCCGGATGTAATACTGTCGTATTTTGTCAGATTCATGGGGAGATTTTCTGCGGGAAAGCGCCTGAAAAAGAAACTCTATCCTAACCACGACGGTACGGGCGAATATGTCTGGAAGAAAGACGAGCTCATTGATCTGACATTGTCACAGGTGCTGGATCGTATGGCTACGGAATTTCCCGACCAATACTGCCTGAAATATACGACACTTGACTATACGAGGACTTACAAGCAATTCAGAGATGATGTTGACAGATGTGCGGCAGCACTCATTGCACTCGGTGTGAGACCGGGCAGCAAGGTTGCCGTATGGGCGACCAATGTGCCGGCATGGTACATTACATTCTGGGCTACGACCAAGATAGGCGCAGTGCTGGTAACAGTTAATACCGCATACAAGATACATGAGGCAGAGTATCTGCTCAGACAATCTGACACGCATACTTTGGTCATGATTGAATCATTTAAGGATTGCAGTTACAAGGAGACAATACAGGAGCTCTGTCCCGAACTGGCAACGGCTCTGCCGGGTGAACCTCTCCACTGTGAGAAGCTTCCTTTCCTGAGAAATGTAATTACAGTCGGTTTTCGTATGGACGGCTGTCTGACATGGGAAGAGGCTATGGCAAGAAGCGAAAATGTTGCACGGAGCGAGGTAAACAGACTTGCAGCGGCAGTTAAGACAAACGATGTATGCAATATGCAATACACTTCAGGTACTACAGGTTTTCCAAAAGGTGTTATGCTTACCCATTACAACGTAGTTAATAACGGAAAATGCATCGGAGACCGCATGGGACTTTCTACGGCAGACAGGATGATGATTCAGGTGCCGATGTTCCACTGCTTTGGGATGGTGTTATCTATGATTTCTTCAGTGACGCACGGCACGACTATGTTGCCGCTGCCGTATTTCTCACCGAAGTCTTCACTTGCATGTATAAACATGGAGAAGATTACCTGCTTCAATGGTGTGCCCACCATGTTCATTGCCATGTTTGATCATCCCGATTATCGTAAGACGGATTTCTCTCACATGCGAACCGGTATCATGGCAGGCTCGGGTTGTCCGCCTGAACTCATGAAGAGAGCAGCAGATCCTGCGGAGATGAATATGCGAGGCATCGTCAGTGTATACGGACAGACGGAATCCGCACCCGGCAGCACTATGTCGGCTTGGACAGATTCACTTGAAGTAAGAACGGAAACAGTCGGGTATGCATTTCCGCATGTCATGTGTAAAATTGTGGATCCGGAGACAGGAGCCGAGCTTCCGGCAGGCGTGAGCGGTGAATTCTGTTCAAAGGGTTACAACACAATGAAGGGATATTACAAGATGCCGAAGGCTACCGCTGAGACGGTGGATCAGGCGGGATGGCTTCACTCGGGTGACCTGGCTATAGCTGATGAAGACGGCAATTACAAGATTACCGGCAGAATCAAGGATATGATTATCCGCGGCGGAGAGAATTTGTATCCCAAGGAGATAGAAGAGTTCTTTTATACTCATCCGGAAGTAAGCGATGTTCAGGTTATAGGAGTTCCGGATGAAGTCATGGGAGAAGAGGCAATGGCATGTATCATCCTGAAGGAAGGTTCATCTGCAACGCAGGAGGATATGAAAATATTTGCAAGTTCGCGTCTTGCAAGACACAAGGTTCCGAAGTATATTAGATTCGTAGAAACATTTCCAATGAATGCAGCAGGAAAGGTTCTCAAATACAAGATGAGGCAGGAAGCTGTTGATTGGATAAATAATAATAAATAATCCCTGCCGTAACGGCACATTTACTAAGGAGGAAAGTTATGAGTAGTAGTCTTGAGATGATCCGTGAATTCGGTCATGAAGAAGTGGCATTTTTTAACAATGAAAAGGTTGGCCTTAAATGCATTATCGCCATCCACAACACCAAGCTCGGACCTGCAGTGGGCGGATGCAGATTGAATCCTTATGAAACAGAGGAAGAAGCGCTCTTTGATGTTCTCCGTCTGTCAAGAGGCATGAGCTACAAGAACGCATGTGCAGGACTTCCGCTCGGCGGCGCTAAGGGTATTATCATAGCAAGACCCGATCAGAAGACAGAAGCGCTCTTTGAAGCATACGGAGAGTGTGTAAATTCTCTCGGCGGTCGTTATATCACTGCAGAGGATGTAAGAACCAACTGTGAGAATATGGAATGGGTTATGCGCAAGACTCCTTACGTTACCGGCAGAACTAACGTATCCGGTAGCCCTTCACCCTTCACCGCACTTGGCGTATTTGACGGAATCAGAGCTACTGCAAAGTTCCTCTTCGGTTCAGATGATTTAAACGGACTTAAGATTGCCGTAGCAGGACTCGGCTCAGTAGGTATGGATCTCGCAGAGCGTCTGGCAAAGGCCGGTGCTAAACTTATTGTTACCACTCATACTAACAGAGCAAATATAGAGAAAGCAGTCAAGGAATTCGGAGCAGTTGAGGCCCTCGAGGGTGAAATTTATTCAACAGAGTGTGATATTCTCGCTCCTTGTGCACTCGGCGCAACTCTGAACTATCAGACAATACCCGAACTTAAGTGCAAGGCTGTTGCAGGCGCTGCAAACAACCAGCTGCTTGACGATAACTGCGGCGAGATGCTTAAAGCCAGAGGCATAGCATATGCTCCCGACTTCATTATCAATGCCGGCGGCGTTATTAACGCAGGTCAGGAAGCATTTACCACATATGACGAGGCAAATGTAATTAATCAGGTCCATAAGATTTATGATACCGTGTACAACATTCTCGATGAATCAAAGTCAACCGGAATTCCGGAAGGCATTATCGCTACCAAGATGGCAGAAGAAATCATTGCAAACGGCGGAAAGAAGTAATAGTGCGGAGCAGTTAATTAATCCGTGTGTATTCAGATATCAGAATCGTGAGGTAATTAAATTTGAATATCAGCCAAGACAACAAAATCAGAAGCGGTTTAAGAGAACTTGCAAATGCGCAGAAGAAACGCATTACGCAGAGTCAGTTTTTGAATGCCTTTGAAGGATTAGAGTATACTGATAAAGAAATGAATAATATCAAGTATGCGTTAATTGCCGAAGACATCACAATTACTAAGGACAGGCCGAAAAAGGAAAAGAACGAAGCTCCTAAAGCTCCGGCAAAGAAAAAGGCCGAACCTGAAACAAAGCCTGAGAAGACTAAGACTGAAAAAACTAAACCTGTGAAGGAAAAGCCCGCGGAGACTGAGACTGTGGAGACTAAGCCTGAAAAGGCAAAATCCGAGAAGGCAAAGTCTGCGAAAGCACCTAAAAAATCAAATAAGAAAGCTGAAAAAGAAATCGACATTGACGATTTCATTGATGATGAGCCTAAAGACCCTGTTGAACCCGATGACGCAAATGATGATGAAGGCGATGTAGATATTGACATCGATTTTCCGGGAGATACAGATAGCGAGCTTATTGATTTGGTCTTCGAAGATGATATTGATGATGACGATATCGAGCTCGACGAGACTGAAGAAGAGACTGATTTAAATGCCATAGACTTCTCGGATGTTGAAGGTGTCGGCACCGATGATCCCGTACGTATGTATTTGAAGGAGATCGGTATGGTTCCGCTCCTTTCTGCAGAAGAAGAGGCAGAGCTTGCCAAGAGAAAAGCCGAAGGCGACGAAGAAGCTAAGGAAAAACTTATTTCCGCAAACCTTCGTCTTGTTGTCAGTATTGCCAAGCGCTATACGGGAAGAGGTATGAGCTTCCTTGATTTGGTTCAGGAAGGAAACCTGGGACTTATTAAGGGCGTTGAAAAATTTGATTTTGAAAAGGGTTATAAGCTCAGTACTTATGCTACATGGTGGATTCGTCAGTCTGTAACCAGAGCACTTGCCGATCAGGCTCGTACTATCCGTGTACCTGTTCATATGGTTGAAACAATCAACAAGCTTTCAAAGATGCAGCGTAAGTTGACGCTTGAGCTCGGATATGAGCCCTCTACCAAGGAACTTGCAGAAGCTCTTGAGATGTCTGAAGACAAGGTTATGGAGATAATGCAGATAGCACGTGAGCCTGCATCACTTGAGACACCTATCGGAGAAGAAGACGATTCCAACCTTGGCGATTTTGTAGCAGATGAGCATGCAGTTACACCTGAGGGCAATGTCGAAAATGTTATGCTCAAAGAGCAGATTGAAAATCTTCTTATGGACCTCAAAGACAGAGAACGTGAGGTGATTATTCTTCGCTTCGGTCTGCGCGACGGACATCCTCGTACACTCGAAGAAGTAGGGCGTGAATTTGACGTAACCCGTGAGCGTATACGTCAGATAGAAGCAAAAGCTCTGAGGAAACTTAAGAATCCAATCAGAAGCAGAAAGATTCAAGATTTCTTAAACAATTAAGCATTAAAAAGAACCGGCCTCACTTCACGGCCGGTTCTTATATTTTATTCAGTGATATTACATCGGAAGAGGATTTCCGTCCTTATCAAAAAGCGGGAGAGGAGCAAGGAACTTGATGTCATCGCGCTTAGTTGCCTCTCCTTCTGCAAGAACCGCAACTTTTGCTACTACGATACCGCCTGCCTGCTTAACAAGGTTCTCAACCGCACCTATTGAACCACCGGTGGATATAACGTCATCAAGCAGAAGCATTCTCTTACCTTTCATCTTACGCGCATCAGCACCGTCCATGTAAAGCTTCTGAATACCTTCTGTGGTAATGGACTTATCATCTACTTCAAATACGCCATCCATGTAAGCCTTCTTCTGCTTACGAACTAAGAAATAATCATTGCGTCCCATCTGAGCAGCCATCTCATGTGCAAGAGGAATACTTTTAGCTTCCGGAGTAATCATGTAATCAAAGTCGGGAACGATTTTAATGAGATCGCGGGCACATGCCTTGGTCAGTTCAACATCACCAAATAAAACAAATGCGGCAATCATCATGTCGTCATTTAAAGGGCAGAGCGGAAGATCACGCTTTAATCCTGCAACTTCTATAGTGTAAGTTTTTCTTGCCATATTTCATCTCCTTATAAGTTGATATCACTATTATAATACAATTTTTTTAAATCGCAAATAATGAAAAAAATTCTTGCACTGTGACAAATGGTATGATATATTTATTTTCCGTGACGTATCACTATTTCCTTGCTCGGACAGCATCCGGGCCAGAGACCACAAGGAGGTAAAAAATATGAACAAGTACGAATTTACACTTGTCCTCAGTTCCAAGATTGAAGACGAAGAGCGTGCGCAGGCCCTGCAGAAAGTTCAGGACTACATTACTCGTTTCGGCGGCACTCTTGGCGAAACTGATGAGTGGGGACTCAAGAAGCTTGCATATGACATTCAGGGCATGAGTGAAGCATATTACTACTTCATTCACTTTGAGTCAGAAGCAACTGTTCCCGGTCAGCTTGAGGAATCAGTCCGCATTATGGAGCCTGTTATTCGTTATCTGTGCGTAAAAACAGACGAAGCTTAAAAAGAGAGGTATCCTATGAACAAAGTTATTCTTATGGGTAGACTTACCAGAGATCCGGAAGTTCGATATGGCGGAGCTGATGGACAGACGGCCATTGCCAGATTTTCACTGGCTGTTGATCGCCGTTTCCGCCGTCAGGGTGAAGGCAATGATACAGATTTCTTCAACTGCACCGCATTTGGCAAGCTCGGCGAGTTTGCAGATCGTTTCCTGAAGCAAGGTACAAAGGTCCTTTTAACCGGACGTATTCAGAATGATAACTACACCGGTAAAGACGGACAAAAAGTTTACTCCGTACAAATTATTGCTGAAGAGCTTGAATTTGCAGAAAGCAAAGGAGCAGGCCGCACTGATACGGCACAGCCTGCAGCCGGCCCGACGCAAGAAGCTCCCGTTACTCCGGCCGCAGATGGTTTTATGAACATTCCCGACGGAGTTGATGACAGTGAGCTGCCATTCAACTAAGGCAGACAATTTCAGGAGGTTAGATCATGGCTTTTAATAAAGATTCAGCTGATGCCCCTATGCGTAAGCATAATGGTGGTTTCCACAGAAAGAAGAAGGTTTGTGCTTTCTGCGGAGAGAATAAGCAGCCTGTTGATTACAAAGATATCGCAACTTTAAAGAAGTACGTATCTGAGAGAGGAAAGATTCTTCCTCGTCGTGTAACAGGTACCTGCTGCATGCACCAGAGAGACATCACCCTGGCCGTAAAGCGCGCAAGACACATCGCTCTTTTACCTTACCAGGTAGACTGATTGTCTTAATGACAGTAGAAAAAAAGGAGGACCCTTGGGATCCTCCTTTTATTATGCTTATGTTTAATCATGCATAAGAAGTTTCATAACATTTGCATATACTTCTTGGTCACATTTACTCCAGTTTGAAGTAATGACTTCTGCCTGCTCTTCAGTTGGAACAGTGAGAGACAGCTTCATAAGGGCGCCGCGCTGCTCACGGATTTCCATGAGAACCTCGTATTCTCCGTCGGAAGTTTCTTGATATTCGGCAACTACGCCGACTTCTTCGCGAAGACGGATTTTATTCTCATCAAGAAAAGCATCCATGTCTTTACGAATGTCTTCGGGAAGAGATGCGGCAAAATATCCCAAAGCATCTTCACCCTCGTGCGTAATCTCATAACGCGTAAAATTGCGCACGGTATTGTCTTTCATCAAATGAGAACTCAAAAGCTCATCAATTGCCTGCTGAAAAGTGAAATATGTGCAGTATTCTTTTTCGAGCATAAAATCAGAAAGCTGTGCACGTGTCAGAGGATAGCGCACTGCCCGAAGAAGATACAGTATCATCAATTTGTATAAAGTAAGCGGAACCATAACTCACATCCTGCCCACATCGCAGGGAATATAAATATACCAATAAAGTGCTTTATTTGCAAGTAAAATTTCAGTTGTTTTTTCTAATAGAATGTATATAATTAGACGTAGCGAAAGTCATTTTTCATTATCTGCCGGTTCGGCAGGTTTTCACTTTTAAAATTTGAAGGAGCATATATGCAGGATTTAAGCAAAATGTCTGTTGCAAACCTGAGAGAAGTTGCAAAATCTCTCGGACTTTCAGGCTATGAAAAAATGAAGAAACCGGAAGTTTACGATATGGTTATGAAAAAACTCAATCCCGAAGGGGTAGAAAATGCCGCACCTTCAGATAAGCCGGTTGCATCACCTAAAAAAATTGTCAAGGTTCAGAAAATCGAAAAGAAAAAATCCTCTAAGACCGACAGCGTATCTGAGGCTCCGGCAGCAGATAAAGAAGCAACAGGAATTGATGAGGCAAATACTGCTGCGGAGGATATGGCAGCATTGGATTCCGGAGTTCCGGCATATGGTATTCTCGAGATAATGCCTGATGGATTCGGATTTATCAGAAGCGCCAATTATTTGTCCGGCGACAATGATGTATATGTTTCACCTTCACAGATACGCCGTTTCAATCTTAAAACCGGTGATATTATAAAAGGTTCCATCCGTATTAAAACCGGACAGGAAAAATTTGCGGCATTGCTTTATGTAACTTCAGTAAATGACGAATCACCAGAAGTTGCGATAAAGCGCACCAGTTTTGAGAATCTTACTCCCATATTCCCTAACAGAAGAATTCACCTTGAAAGACAGGGCGGAAGCCGTGCGATGCGTGTTACGGATGTTATGGCGCCTATCGGTATGGGACAGCGTGGTATGATAGTATCACCGCCCAAAGCAGGAAAGACTACACTGCTTAAAGACATAGCTACATCGGTAACTACAAATCACCCGGATATGCAACTCATCATTTTACTGATAGATGAACGTCCGGAAGAAGTAACCGATATTAAAGAATCGATAGAAGGCGATAATGTAGAGGTAATTTATTCTACATTTGATGAACTCCCTGAGCATCATAAGAGAGTAGCGGAGATGGTACTTGCAAGAGCTCAGCGCCTTGTAGAACACGGTAAGGATGTTATGATCCTTCTTGACAGTATCACAAGGCTTAGTCGTGCATATAACTTATTGGTAAATTCAAGCGGCAAGACTCTGTCAGGCGGACTTGATCCTGCGGCACTTTATATGCCCAAGAAGTTTTTCGGTGCGGCAAGAAATGTTCGTGAAGGAGGCAGCCTTACTATTCTTGCAACAGCTCTTGTGGATACAGGAAGCAGAATGGACGATGTAATATTTGAGGAATTCAAGGGTACCGGCAATATGGAACTGGTGCTGGACAGAAAACTGTCAGAGCGTAGAATATTCCCGGCAATTGATATACTGAAATCCGGCACAAGAAGGGACGATCTGCTTCTTTCTCTTGAAGAGTACGATGCGATGGATCGCATTCGCAAGAATCTTTCCAACATGAAACCGGAAGATGCCACAGAAGCAATGTTCAATTTATTTGAAAATACGAAAACAAATAGAGAATTCCTTGCATTTGCGCAGAAGATGCGCTTCCAGTAAGGAGGAGGTAAATATGACAAAAGTAATATTAACGGGCGACCGTCCGACAGGAAAGCTTCACGTAGGCCATTATGTAGGATCATTACGCAATCGTGTAGTACTTCAGAACAGCGGAAAATTTGATGAAATTTTCATAATGATTGCGGATGCTCAGGCACTTACGGATAATTTTGATAATCCCGAAAAAGTTCGCCAGAATATACTGGAGGTTGCGCTTGATTATCTTTCTGTCGGCATAGACCCTTCCAAATCAACAATTTTAATTCAGTCGCAAATTCCGGAGCTTACAGAGCTTTCGTTCTATTACATGAATCTTGTAACAGTATCCAGGCTTGAACGCAATCCTACTGTTAAGTCCGAAGTTCAGATGAGAAAATTTGAAACAAGTATCCCCGTAGGATTCTTCACATACCCTATCAGCCAGGCAGCGGATATTACAGCGTTTAAGGCAACTACTGTTCCGACAGGTGAAGATCAGGAACCTATGATTGAGCAGACGAGAGAAATCGTTCGCAAGTTCAATTCCATTTACGGTGAGACTTTGGTTGAGCCTTCAATTCTGCTTCCTGAAAATGCCGCTTGTCTGCGACTGCCCGGTACCGATGGCAAGGCGAAGATGAGCAAATCTCTCGGCAACTGCATTTACCTTTCTGATGATGCCGATACGGTTAAGCAGAAAGTAATGGGTATGTTCACCGACCCTGACCATCTTAAGGTGACTGATCCCGGTAAGGTAGAGGGCAACACCGTATTCACCTATCTGGATGCTTTCAATAAAGATGAGTATTTTGCAGAGTTCTGCCCGGATTATACCTGCCTTGATGAAATGAAAGAGCATTATAAACGCGGCGGTCTTGGTGACGTAAAGGTAAAGAAATATTTGCTTTCTGTTTTGAACGCTGAGCTTGAGCCGATACGCGCCCGCAGACATGAGTATGAGCAGCGTATAGGAGATGTATATGAAATACTTCGCACCGGCAGTGAATGTGCAGAAAAGAAAGCGGCTGCTACATTAAATGATGTTAAGAACGCGATGAAGATAAATTACTTTGAGGATGCGCAGCTCATAGCCGAGCAGACAGAAAAATATGCCGAAAAGTGATGAGTACTATATGAAAAAAGCACTGGCCGAGGCCAGGCGCGCTGGAGATATTTTGGAAGTACCGATAGGTTGCGTTATAGTATGCGAGGATAAGATTATCGGACGCGGTTACAATAAGCGTAACACTAAAGGGACAACACTTGCGCATGCAGAGATGATAGCAATAGATATGGCGTGCAAAAAGCTCGGTGACTGGAGACTTGAGGGATGTACTATGTATGTGACACTTGAGCCCTGTCAGATGTGCGCGGGCGCAGCGGTGCAGTCACGTATCGACAGAGTAGTTATCGGAGCTCCAAGCCCGAAGTCAGGCAGTGCGGGAACACTTATTAACATCCTTGAAAATCCGGAGTTTAACCATCAGGTTCAGATTACGCGTGGAGTTCTGGAAGAGGAATGCACTGCAATGCTTAAGGCTTTTTTCAAAGATTTGCGAGTAAGAGTAAAGGAAGAAAAAGAATTTGGCACAGATTAAATTCGGAAGTTCGACCGGATTATTTAAAAAGATATACTTTATTATAACAATAGGGGCTGCCGCTGTTTCATTAGTGGCGCTCCTCTTGATTATTTCTTCCGCAGATGGAATTCGTTTTGTACCCGTACCGCTTATCGCCGCGGCAGTTACACTGATAACTGAAGTCATCGGACGAATCGCAGGCCATATAACAGGGAAAAAAGTTATGCTTTATGCGGCAATATATTCTGTGCTTGCAATATGCTGCATAATATTTGCGGCATTTTCAATCATCTGCCTCTGGTGATTTGTATGAACAAAGACGAGATTATTTCCCAGTTAAAAAACTTTTCTGATAACGTCATAGAGGTCGTAGATTCTATTTCATATTCCACTAATGATTATATAAAGGCAAGCGTAGCAAATGGTGCTCCTTCCGGTACCACGATTATTGCTGATGTGCAGGAAGGCGGACGCGGAAGGCTGGGGAGAAATTGGGCCGAGGCAGCGCCGGGTGAAGGAATAGCAATGAGTTCATATTTTCACCCGCATATTTCCATAGAAGAACTGCCTCGCGTCACACTTATTACTGCACTTGCGGTTAAGGATGCAATCTTTTCGGCAACAGGGCTTGATGCTGATTTAAAGTGGCCGAATGATTTGCTTATCGGTGGTAGAAAAATCTGCGGTATTCTTACGGAAAAAATTACGCCGGATACTGACACAGGAGTCGTTATAGGCATCGGAATAAATGTTAATCAGATGACATTTTCGGAAGAACTTAAAGAAAAAGCAACTTCTCTTAGAATATACAGCGGCAGGGAACATTCGCGTGAGCAGATTATTGCCGGCATACTTTCCGGGATAGAAGAACGTCTTAAAAGACTTGAGAAGGAAGGCTGGCAGGGTCAAAAAGATGAATATGAAAGCGCCTTGGTATATCCTGACGGAGAAATAGATTCATACGGAGGTTGATATGGATAGTGAGAGAGTTCTCTGCGCCGCAAGCGCATATACTGAAAAATATTATTTTAATGAAGCACATAAAATCCTGCCCGAAGGTGTACAGGACGAATTAAAGAAGCTCGCAGTAATATTCACTAATGAAATCGGCGGAATTCTTACAATAGGTTTTGACGCAGACGGAGAAGTATCGCTGGAGATAGGGCATGATACAAGAGATTATCTCTATGACGAGATAGAAGCCGAGCTTGCCGCACGCGATGCCGAACGCGAGCATGAGCAGTTATTTTCACAGCTCGGTGAGTACTACAGACAGTTTATAATGGCGGGCAAATGAAAATAGGAAATCTGTCAATTGAAAAAGAGACGCCGCTATATCTCGCCCCTATGGCGGGAGTGAGTGATGTTACATTCAGACATATTTGCCGGGATTACGGGGCTGATATCGCCTGCACTGAAATGGTCAGCGCAAAAGCAATCGCCTACGGCAATAAAAACACGGAAGAACTGCTTACAACATATGAAGGCGAATTTCCGCTGGCAGTTCAATTGTTTGGTTCAGATCCCGATATTATGGCGGATATCGCCGTAAGGCTTGAAGAACGCTTTGACATAATAGATGTAAATATGGGCTGCCCGGTTGCAAAGATTGTAAACAACCACGAGGGCTCGGCGCTTATGAATGATATAGGCCTTGCCGAAAAAATACTTTGTGCCATGGCCAAAAAACTTTCCAAGCCGCTTACGGTTAAGTTCAGAATCGGATTTGATAAGGAACATATTAATGCGGTCGAATTTGCAAGAATGGCAGAGGGGAGCGGCGTAAGTGCCATTTCCGTACACGCTCGCACAAGAGATATGTTTTACAGCGGAAAAGCCGATTGGGAGATGCTTAAAAAGGTAAAACAGTCGGTTAGCGTTCCGGTATTCGGCAATGGCGACATTTTTTGCGGAGCTGATGCAAGGCGTATGAAAGATGAGACCGGAGTTGACGGAATCATGATTGCACGCGGCGCGCAGGGACATCCCTGGATATTCGCTGAGGCACGCGCTGCACTTTCGGGCACATTATTTCCGGAAATAACACCGGTCGAACTTAAAAAAGTTATTCTTCGTCATGCCGAAGGTGAAGTTCAGGATAAGGGCGAATACATCGGAATCCGTGAGATGCGCAAACACCTTGCGTGGTATACGAAAGGCTTTACCGGTGCTGCGGCAATCAGAAACAAAGCGGTAACGATTTCAACTATGGAGGAGCTTGTCAGCCTGGTTAATGGGCTGTACGAATGATTATGAAGAAGATATGTGAATCAATACTCGGTATCATCGGATTTCTTGCAATAGTATCAGCTTGCGTAATTATTACTCTTCACGCAAAGCCACTTTATTACCTTGATATAGATGCGCTTAAGATTGAGGAAACCAGCGGATACAGCAGAGAAGAGATACTTCTTAATTACGATGTTCTGATTAAGTACAACAGCATATCAGGACCGGATACATTGGAATTTCCTACGCTTGCTATGTCTGAGGGCGGCAGACAGCATTTTGCAGAAGTAAAAGATATATTTATTGCGCTTGAATATTTTGCTTTTATAGCGCTTCCTATATTTGTAATTCTCGCTGTTATTGCTGCACGAGGCGGACGCTATATACCGCTCGCCGCTGCCGGAACCTGTGGCATTATAGTTCCTGCAGTGCTGGGGATCGGCGCTGCACTATTTTGGGATAAGTTTTTTGTACTGTTTCATAAGATTGCATTTGATAATGATTTCTGGATATTTAATTCAACAACAGATCCTGTTATAAAAATACTGCCAGATCAATTTTTCTTCCATTGCGCAGTTATGATTGCGGTTATGTGCGTGGTTATTTCGACAGTACTGATTATTATTTCAAAAAAGATTAAAGCAGCGGCAAAGTAGGCCGCGTAACCAGCGACTTACTTGACAAAGTCCGCACTTATATTTAGTATTGTACTTGAAAGGTGGTGACAATATGTATTGTAAATATTGTGGTGCCGAAATAAAAGAAGGCGAAGATAAGTGCTCTTTTTGCGGAATGCCTGTAGAGGGAGCTCCTGCAGATAATCAGGAGAGCGCCCCTGCGCCTGCAGCAGAAGAAATAACAGAAACTCCGGTAGCTGTACCCGAAGAGAAAGCTTCACCTGAACCTGAAAAAGAGCGTCCTATGCGCAGCAAGGGACTTGCCATCGCAGCGCTTATTTGCATGATAGCGTCATATGTTATGTGCTGCGTGCCGTTTTTACAGATACCGCTTGCTGTTGTTGCAATAATACTTGCTATTCTCGGAATCAGAAGTGAGTATAAGACTATGGCAATCATAAGCCTTATTTTTGCTATTATATCTCTTATATTAGGTGCAATTATAGTAGTGACAAGCGTGCTTATGGTCGCAAATGCAGATGTTCTGCAGAACTGGATTTTAGAACTTGAAAAGCAGTATCCCGGAACATTTGATATCAACATTGGTTTTTGAGGTTTTAAATACGATGGACGAAGGGGACAGTTGTCCTTATCACTTGTGTGAAATAAATAATCATATCAAAAGGCACAACCCGTACGCTTATATGCACGGGCTGTGTC
Source organism: Lachnospiraceae bacterium (assembly GCA_045600025.1). GTDB lineage: Bacteria > Bacillota > Clostridia > Lachnospirales > Lachnospiraceae > UBA3774. Next base: position 5,232 of record JAZRXC010000008.1, on the reverse strand, counting down.
TTTGCTTTTAGTATGTTTTTTGAAAGGGGAATATGTTTACTTGGATTATTGTTCAAATTGTACTGATTGCGCTTAATGCTATTTTCGCCTGCGCCGAAATAGCGGTTCTTTCGATAAACAATACAAAGATTGAAAGAATGGCTGAGGATGGAAATAAGCAAGCTAAACGCCTGACGGCGCTTACAAAAGAACCCGCGAAGTTTCTATCAACCATACAGGTTGCAATTACATTATCCGGATTTTTGGCCTCAGCTTTTGCTGCCGACAATTTTGCGGTGCCGTTAGTGAATTGGATTCTCAGTCTTGGCATTTCTATTCCGATAGAGACACTTGATAAAATTGCAGTTGTTATTATTACATTGATTCTTTCATATTTCACGCTTGTTTTCGGTGAGCTTGTTCCTAAACGTGTGGCTATGAAACGCCCGGAGGTTATATCTCTCAGATTCTCCGGATTGCTTTCCGGAATCTCCGTTTTATTCAAACCTATAGTTTGGCTGTTAGCAGTTTCCACAAATGCAATTCTGAGACTTATAGGCATTGATCCTAATGAGGCCGAAGATCAGGTGAGCGAAGAAGAAATTCGTATGATGGCAGATGCCGGAAGTGAAGACGGAACTATTGATAAACAAGAGAACGAATTTATTCAGAATGTGTTTGAGTTCGATGATCTTTCTGCTGAAGAAATTGCAACTCACCGAACAGAGGTGGATATTATCTGGACGGATGATGAACCGGAGGTTTGGGCACAAACAATTCACGACAGTCGTCACACCCTTTATCCCGTGTGCGAAAATTCGGCAGACAATGTTATCGGCATACTGAATGCCAAGGATTATTTCAGGCTGGAAGATAAAACGAAAGAAAACATTATGGAGATCGTTCGTCCTGCGTACTTTGTCCCGGATACGATTAAGGCGGATGTACTATTCCTTAACATGAAAAAAGCCGGTAATAAGATGGCTATAGTGCTGGATGAATACGGCGGAATGGTCGGTATTATTACGCTCAATGACCTGATTGAAAAACTGGTCGGAGATCTCGGTGAGGATACGCCTGAAGAGGCAGCGGCAGAGCCGCACATCGAGCAGATTGATGATTTAACCTGGCGCATAATCGGAAATGTAGAGCTTACCGATATTGAGCAGGCGCTTGATATTGAAATCGGAGCGGAGGATATTGATACATTTACGGGCCTTGTGTTTAATGAACTGGGAGTTGTCCCGAGTGACGGTAAACAGGATATTGAGGTCTTGTATAAAAATCTTGAAATCAGAGTAACCGCTATCGAAGAACATCAGATATCATCGGCGACGATTCATAAGATTCCCGAACCTGTGCCGGAAACATTGATTTGAAAATAAAAGGTATGATATACTAATCCTATATACAGTTAGCGATAGAGGCATTTATCTCGTTTAAATGATATAAATATCCCGAAAGGAAATTTTGCTATGAAAAAAAGAGTTTTAGCATTGTTAATGGCAGCTGCCATGGTCATCACGTTTGTTCCGATGACGGCATTTGGTACGGAAGACACTTACGACATCACCAACGGTACGCCGGAAAGCAAAGCAGAAGATAATCACGGTTATATCACCATTGACAAGGAAACTGCCGCAGAGGGTGATACCGTAACTGTTACGGTCAAACCGGCGGACGGCTATCAGCTCAAATCGCTGACCGGAACAGTTGTGTCATCATTCACCGTTGATCCGAGTGGCACCACCGCACCAAACGTAAATGCTGCGGGATTCGGCGGCAGTACTGTCAGAAACGGAGATTTCCTCGGACACAATTTTGACTATTATATCAACGATAAAAAAGAAGTTGTGATAAAAACAGAAGCAGATCCGACAAGCCGTCCCCATGCCGTAATCGGCGTAGCGAATCCCTATTCCCTCGATGTTACCGGCACTGCGTATGATGCCGAAACATTAAAACAACTTGCATGGCTGATTACAGACGGTATAAATGATGCAGGTCTTGTATGCAGTATTGGCGGCGTAAGTACGGCAGATATTAGGAGTAATCCTCATTCTCATACGAATGACGGAGCACAGAAAGTCATGGTATTGCATCTTGTGCGTGCCATTCTTGACAATTGCGGAAGCGTCGGTGAGGCGAAGACCTTTATTGAAAACCACGACATCACAGCACTTTCGGATGGCTGGGACGCTCACATCATGATTGCAGACGAAAATAGTACTGTAATTGTTGAATTTACCGGCGAAGGCGTTAAGTTTGTAGAACAAGAACAATGGATAATGACCGACTTTTACAATCATTTGTTCAAAGAAGAAGACTTTTTGCGTAATAGAAGTATGAATAACTTTCCTCATCATACCATTGGCTTGGAAAGATACTTTATTCTCAGTGACTCCTATGCCACAGCTGGCACCAAAGACGGAATGGCGGAACTGCTGGAAGCGGTAACATACACCAAAACATATGATACGAGTGTTTCCCCGTTCTGGTGCTCCGAATTCTATAGAACCGATATGATTCCGACTTTTGATGATCACGAAATGAGCTATTGGACGAAAGAAAAGGTTTTGGCACAGGATGCTCCTAAGAATCTGCTCGAAAAATATGTTGCATATGAAGCTGACGGTACTTACGATCCCACAGACGGTTTGAAACGCACCGCGCACAGCAGTATTTACAATATTAAAGATAAGACTCTCACAGTGTCGTTTGACGATGGTCGGGAATTCATATATACTTTCGATGACATTGCCAATCCGAAAGTGAACTTTGCATTGCAGACTGACGGAACGTATCAGTTCAAAATGCCCGGTTATGCAGTCACTATCACGGCGGAGTTTGAGAAATGCTCCTCTCATGTAGATGCTGACAATAACCACAAGTGTGATATCTGCGGCAAGGAAATCAGCGACCATGTAGACACTGATCCGAAAGATCATAAATGCGATGCCTGCGGTGAGGAAATCAGCGACCATGCTGATAGTGCCCCTAAAGATCACATCTGCGATATCTGCGGTGATACACTTTCTGAGTGTGCCGACAAAAACAAAGACCACAAGTGTGATTACTGCGGAAAGCAGATTTCCGAGCACAATGCTATCCTTGTAGAAGGTGTTGCGGCAACGCTTCAGAGTGCCGGTTATAAGAGCTACTACAAGTGCGATATTTGCGGCAAGCTCTTTGAGGACGAAACCTGCAAGGTTGAAATCACCGATCTTGATGCATGGAAAGCACAGGGCGGCAACGGGTATATTGAAAAACTAAAAGAAGAACCGAAAACTCCTCAGACCGGAGACACAAGCAATATGGCTCTTTGGCTCACATTAATGTCACTTTCTTCCATGGGAGCTTGTACCTGCTTCATTCTCAATAAAAAGAAAAAGAATGAGCAGTAATATTTAACTGAAAATAGCGGTAATGGTGTAAAAACCGTTACCGCTATTTTTATGCAAATCAAACACCGGACTCACAAGAATAGCATAACTGAATGGGCGGAGATACTTTAAATAGAAACAGATAAACATGCAAAAAACTGCCGCGGCATAGAATAAATAATAAAAATATGATATACTATTATTGTATACAGTTAGCGATAGAGGCATTTATCTCGTTTAAATGATATAAATATCCCGAAAGGAAATTTTGCTATGAAAAAAAGAGTTTTAGCATTGTTAATGGCAGCTGCCATGGTCATCACATTTGTTCCGATGATGGCATTTGCTACGGAAACCACCTATGCCATTACCAACGGCACGACTGATACGAACGGATCAATCGAGATCGATAAAACCTCTGCCGCAGAGGGCGATATCGTAACTGTTACGGTCAAACCGGCGGACGGCTATCAGCTCAAATCGCTGACCGCTACCCATACCTCTGCATGTGTTGCCGCCGGAACGATGGTCACTATGGGAACCGGTGAACAGAAGGCAATTGAAAAGATTTCGATTGGCGATGTCATTCGTACCGTTGATCATGAAACGGGGACGGTATCGTCGGCGCCGGTTTGTTTCCTTTGGGAAAGTAAAAATGCCGTCAATGCTTTTACCCTGACTTTTGAAGACGATACAGAGGTTATTGTAATAGAAGAACACGGCTTCTATGAGTTAGAAGAAAAGAAATATGTATTTATCAATGCCCAAAATGCAAAGGACTACATCGGGAAGCATTTCTATAATGCAGATAACGATAGTTGGCTTGAGTTAAAGAACGTTGAAATGTTGCAGGGCTATGTTGACGCTTATGCGATTGCAACGAGTAAGCATCTGAATCATTTGTCAAACGGTATGCTTTCAATATGTGACGGAACATTTACAAATTTCGCAAACATATTTGAGCATGATATCCCGCTTAGAATCAATGCAGTTCAAAAAGAAAAAGATATAACGGACAATGGCGGTCTGACTCCGCTCGAAACGGTATTGAAGTTCAAAGGCTTCAATGAGGCGGATTATAATGACTATAATTTGCAGTATCTGAATGTTGCAATCGGCAAGGGCTTGATCACATGGGAAGGGTTCGAGGCGCTGAGCAATTATTGTGAGGCAAATAATATTTATGATTCTTTGCCAGAGGCAGAACCGCTGAAAGAAGAAACGCCGAAGAAGCTTCTTATGTCGGCATCACCGGAGGAGAAATTGCTTGGCAGTGAACCTGAACCCGAACCCACAACGGAAGCCGATATTGAAATCACGGAAGACGCACCAGGTGAGTATATCTTCACGATGCCTGCTTATGACGTCACCGTCACGGCGGAGTTTGAGGAAATTCCCGTGACCGAATATCCCGTGAAGGTAGGTGGCACGCAAGTTACATCAAGCAACAAAGACGATGTATTGGGTGATGGCAAGATTTCCTACGACCCCACAACACAAACTCTGACATTGAACAATGCAGAAATTGCCGTAGACGGAAAGATATGTCCTTCGGCCATCAACAGCGATCTGAAGGGCGATCTGACCATCAAACTGGTCGGCGAAAATCAGATCGGTGCAAAGCCGTCGGTTGCGACAGATAAAAACAATTACAAAGTTCTATGTGGATTCGCCGCCAGTGATGACAATGTTATGATTACCGGTGACGGCAGCCTGACGATGTATACACGGATGTACGGAATTTGGGCGGATAATGTTAACATCCCTACGGATTTCACCGGCACACTGACAATCGAGAACTACGGTGAGATTGTCTACATCACAGAAAATGTCTACTATTCCGAAACGTCTGCCATACGTGCTGATAGCA
>JAZRXC010000007.1:0-37882 GCA_045600025.1 Lachnospiraceae bacterium | reverse complement strand
CAAAAGTTGCTTTATTGAGGCGTAATCCCTGATATTTCCTTTTTTATTCTTATTGCTTGTACGCCACTCCTTTGCAGTCACGCCAAACAATACAACATTCAACAGATCTGCTTCATCAGCATAAACGGATGACATCTGTTCTTTTGTAAGTTCCGGCGGAATAAGATTATCTTTAATTGCATCCGTATGAATTTTGTAATTCAGTTTTGCAATTTCTCTGTTCAAATTCCAGTTCAACGATAGACGATTGTTTTCATCATTCTTTAATCGCCTGTAATCTTTCATAATATACAATTGAAACTCCGGCGAAATCCATGTCGCAAAATGCATAGCTATATCAACATGTGCATATGTACCTCCACCATATCTTCCAGCTTTTACAACAATACCAATTGAATTCATCTCATTAATCCATTTTGTTGGAGTCATAACAAATCTATTTAAGCCAGCTTCCTCTTTAACCGCCTCGAATTGCACACGGTTAAAATTTGGATTATGTAGTTCTTCCCAAATGGACAGATACTCAATAGTATTTCTGTTACGCATCCAGTTTTGTATTGGAAATCTAGGATCATCCTTGTTGCTATATTTAGCTATATCTGTTAATGAAATATATTCTTCTTTAAAATCATATGTGTATATGCCTATATCAATACCCTTTGCATGAATAGTCTCTTTCTTGATCTTATCTGCCATATAAAACCTCCGCTTTCGTATTTATTTATAGAACATTTGTTCTATTAAATTATAGTAGATTTTTTCTTTAACTGCAATAATTATCCTTGATCATCAGAATGAAGCATAACAACATAGCGATGACAAGGTGACCATCACATTCAAAGACGGCCAGGAAATCGACATAAACGAATAGCGCAAGGCATAAAGATACCCGCAGTTCCGGTTAAGGGTCTGCGGGTATTTTGCTCTCGTTCGATGGTTGAACGAACTCATATTCATTATTCAATCGGTAGCTGAATCTCAGTCAGCCAGTCCTCTTCCGATTCCTTATTCCAAATACCATCAATGTAACATTCGCGAGCAAATCCGGCTACTGAATATCCATTCTGTTCTGCGTATTTCATAAGGAATGCATATGCTTCACCGATTTTGTCATAGGCTCCTTTATGGTAAATGCTCAGCACTTTTGTTTCCGGAAGTGTTCTAAACTTAATGAGTTCGTTTTCTTTTCCGAATGTCGTTACGGCCTCATTATGTCTAATACGGATATCGGTTTCTTTATACTCACCGTCAAGATACTCACAGAACTCATACGGCGGCTCTGCGCATTTCAAGTCCGGATTCAGCTTAAGGCACTCCTGCCCGACGGATGGAATCCATTGCATACTGTCTGAATAAGTCTTTAATACTGTTTCTGCAGAATAAACGATCTTTTCGGGAATCACTTTTTCTGTTACCTGGTATTTCATCTCTTTGTCCTCCAGAATTGATTTGATTATGGAAAGACGAGATTCGATAATCTGCTTTTCTTTTGTCAGTGCTTTTAGTTTCTCCTGCAGGATTACTTTCACATCAGACCCGGCAAAAACCGCTTTGATTTCTTCAATTGACAGGTCAAGCTGTCTGTATGCTTTTATCTTCGCAGCGATTTCAAGCTGAGATGTTTCATAAAACCTGTAACCACTCCATTCGTCAACGGAGGCAGGTTTCAGAAGGCCTTCCTTTTCGTAAAACCTCAGAGCTTTAACGGTCAGATGTGAAAGCTTTGAAAAATCACTTATTTTCAGCATTTTCTTGAATCTCCTTTCCACATCTGAAACTCTATTCTATCCTCTAAGGGACGAGTCAAGAGGTAAATTATAATTCATAGCGTTTTAATTCATCGGACTGCAATCTCCAAGTCTCGCCACGATTTTCAGTTCTCGACAGTAATGCGACAGTCTCTATATGCCGTGTCCAGGGGAACATGTCTACGCATCTTGTCTTTTCGACTTTGTAGCCTTGCTCGGTGAAAATAGCGAGGTCGCGGGCGAGGGAGTCCGGCTTGCAGCTGACGTACACTATGCGCTCTACGCCGTATGATATTATCTTTGATAGTGCCTTTGGTGTCATGCCTTCACGCGGGGGATCAAGTACTATGAATTCAGGTAACTCGGGGAGTTCTGAGAGTACCTTGAATACGTCTCCTGCGATAAATGTGCAGTTGGTCAGTCCATTTGCCGCGGCATTTTCGCGTGCGGCTGCGACCGCTTCCTCTACTATCTCAACTCCCGTTACATGCGACACGGCAGGTGCAAGCACCTGCGCGATAGTGCCGGTGCCGCTATATAGATCAAATATCTTCTGCCCGTCTATATTGCCGCAGTACTCGCGCACAACTTCATATAGCCGCTCCGCACCGCGGCTGTTGGTCTGGAAAAAAGAAAACGGCGTAATCTTAAATCGAAGGCCAAGCAGGTCCTCATAAAAATAATCGCGGCCATATAAGGTAACAAGCTCCTGCGCCTGCACCATATCAGCGGGCAAATCATTCTTCGCATGCAACACCCCGGCAATCCGTCCGGACAGAGGAAGCGCCAGCAGCATATCCGTAAAACCAGTCTCAATCGTAAGCGAAGAAACCGAAACAATCATAACAAGAATCTCACCTGTAGCTGCCGCCTTACGAATAACAAGATGCCGCAAATGGCCGGTGCCGCGCTTCTTGTGATAATACTTTATGCCGCGCTGCGAAAAATAATCCAAGATGCCACACAAAATCCGCCTGTAATCCTCATCAACGATACGGCAATTATCAACCGTAACGACATTATAAAAACTCTTCTTCTGATGAAGACCAAGCGTCAGCGGACCATCCTTGATAACATCGCCAAAGGTAAACTCCATCTTGTTTCTGTAACCGAAAATATCAGGACTCGCCACAGGCTCCTCAAAAACAGCATCGCCAAGATAAGGAGCGAGCAGCGTATGCACCTTCTCGGACTTAAATCTTAGCTGCTCCTCGTAGCTCATATCAAAAAGCTGGCAGCCCCCGCAGATACCAAAATGCGGACAAGTATTAACATCTGAATTACACATATTACTCCTATAAAGAAAAAGCGGGGCAACCGGCCCCGCCTGAAATAATTAAAGTTATTCGGTCACCGGCTCAGCGGCTACTTCCTCTTCCTTCTTCTCGTCCTCGAGCAGATCAGCGATGTCATCATCATCGAAGTAATAATCCTCGTCAAAATCATCGTAATCATCTTCAATAAAGAAGCGGTAAACTGCATAAGCAATAGCAGCAACACTGGCAATAGCACCGACAATAATCAGAATATCCTTAATAATGTTGTCCTTATTCATGAGAATTTTCCTCCTTCTCTCATCGTTTAGTTTATTATAACCCAGAAAAAATAAATTCACAACTTGAAAACTTATACTTTTTCAAGTTTCGCAAATGAAGCAAACATCTTTTTCGTGCCGACACTATCGAAATCAACAGTAACTTCAAAATCCTGCTTGCCGTCAACAATACTCTGCACTATACCCTCACCGAATTTAGAATGGCACACCCTATCACCGACAGAATAATCAAGCGAAGAAGCTTTATTTACAACAAACTCCTTGCCCATATACGCCTTGCCTGAAAGCACCGGCGTAGAAGCTGCAGGCCTTGATGTGGTAAATGACTTACCGAAAGAACCGCCGGATGTTGATTTGCCGCTATCATACTTGGGCTTCTTAACTGAATCAGCCCTATCAAGATCCGCCGGAGCAATCTCCTTAACGAATCTTGAAATATTACTGAATCTCGTCTCACCATTAACCATACGAGAAGAAGCCGCCGTAAGCGAAAGCCTGTCCATAGCACGCGTAATACCTACATACGCAAGACGCCTCTCTTCTTCAAGTTCCTCTTCCGGATTCTCGGAAGTAAGCGACATCATACTCGGGAAAAGACCATCCTCCATACCTGCGATATACACACGCGGGAACTCAAGACCTTTGGCGCCATGAAGCGTCATAAGAACAACCCTGTTTTCATCAGAATCCATCTCATCAACATCGGAAATAAGTGCCGTTTCCTCAAGGAACTGAGTAAGCACCGTAGTATAAGGATTCTTTTCCGGCTCGTTTAAGTTAGACTCATATGTAATTTCAGCAGCCTTGTTAACAAGCTCCTGAATGTTCTCGATTCTGGTCTCGGCATCTACCGTGCCCTCATCCTTAAGCGCCTTGACATAACCGCTCTCATCAAGAACAGCCTCCATTAAATCGCGCAGAGGCATATTAGCAGCTTTTTCTTGAAGGCCCTCAATCAAATCAACAAAAGCTTTTATTTTATCCGCTGTACCGCTTGATACACCCGGTATCTGCGCAGCCTCCTTAAGCGCATCTAAAAATCCGATGCCACGGCCGGCCGCATAATCACTTACTCGCGCCACAGTAGTCGCACCGATACCACGCTTTGGCTCATTGATAATTCTGATGCAGGAAAGATCATCCTGCCCGCCCGCTATAACACGAAGATAGGAAATAACATCCTTAATCTCCTTACGCTGATAGAAATTAACACCGCCGACAATCCTGTAAGGCACATCGTACAAAACACACTTTTCTTCAAAAAGACGCGACTGAGCGTTGGTTCTGTAAAGAATTGCAACCTGCCCGTAATCAAAAGTACTACGATTGGATTTGATATCGGTAATAACCTCTTCCGCCTCTTCGTATCCCGTATCATACTCACGGAAATCAACCTTTTCACCTGCATCGCGAGCGGTCCAAAGTGACTTATCCTTACGACCTGCGTTATGGCGTATAACATCATTTGCCACTTTAAGAATCTCGGGAGTAGAACGATAATTCTGCTCAAGCTTGATAACCGTAGTACCGGGAAATGTTTCCTCAAAATTCAAAATATTGGTAATATCCGCACCGCGGAATTTGTAAATAGACTGATCGTCATCACCCACAACACATATATTCTTATGCTGTGCGGCGAGCATCTTGATAAAAGCAAACTGAACCTTGTTAGTATCCTGATACTCATCGACCATGATATATTTAAACCTGTCCTGATACTGTCTGAGAACCTCCGGATACTTCTTAAAAAGCTCAACGACATAAAGAAGCATGTCATCAAAATCCATCGCATCATTTGCCTTTAGCTGCTTCTGATATTCCTCATAGCAATTGGCAACCTGCATATCAAAATAATTGCCGGAAGCAACACGCGCCATGGTATCAGGCGATATCATATCGTTTTTCGCAGCAGAGATGCGCGAAAGGATCTGCCTCTCATTGTAGCGCTTCGGATCAAGATCCAGAGTTTTCAAAACGCGCTTCATCAGCGTCCGCTGATCATCAGTATCATATATAGTAAAGTTCGGTGTAAATCCCAGAAGCGGCGCATGCATGCGAAGAATACGTCCGCAGGTCGCATGGAAAGTAGCAACCCAAACCATACCGCCCTCATCGGCGCACAAGGTATCAACCCTGTCACGCATCTCACGGGCAGCCTTGTTGGTAAATGTAATAGCAAGAATATTCCAGGGCTTCACGCCGCACTCGGATATCAGGTACGCGACGCGGTAGGTAAGCACTCGCGTCTTACCGGAACCCGCTCCTGCAAGAATAAGCACGGGACCGTCAGTAGCAAGTACGGCTTCCCGCTGTTTATCATTTAAAGAGTCAAGTAATGACATTATTTGTCCCCTCTGAAATTATGGATTAAGAAACTGACGCGTTTATATAAAAGCGCCGTAAGAGCTCCTGTCAAAATGCCCTTCAGTAGATTAAAAGGGAGCACGCACAGAAGCGTAAAACCTGTCAGCGTACCGATTGAAGGATGAATTTTCGCGCCAAGCGAAAGAATTGCATCCATGCCGCCGGCAGAAGCAAAGAAATGATCCGCATACCAGGGCAGGAGCAAAAAGGCATTAACAAGCGCCGCGGCTACGGAAAGCGTAACGCAACCGGTTGCAATCGCAATATATGCACCCTTCCTGTTGTGAACATATTTGTATATTAAACCTGCCGGAAGCACAAAGGCGCAGCCCATAAGAAAATTGGCAAGCTCACCTATGTAGGCAGAATCTGTTCCGTTAAATAAAAGGTTCAGTAATATCTTTAAGAATTCAATAACAACCCCTGCAAAAGGTCCCATGGCAAATGCACCTATAAGCACGGGAAGCTCGCTTAAATCAAGTTTGTAAAAAGACGGAGCGATAAAAGGAATCGGAATACGAAGCAGCATCAAAAGTACAGCTATAGCGGAAAGCATAGCTATAAGAGCCATAGATTTAACGGAAAGTGTACGCTTCATATTTCCCCCGAATCTTGAAAATAAATCATTGATGTGTTAAAATTTGGAGCGTGCGGATGTAGTACATCGGTAGTACATCGGCTTCCCAAGCCGACGAGGCGGGTTCGACTCCCGTCATCCGCTTTTATAAAAAGAGGAGGCTGTAAGGCCTCCTCTTATAGTAAGTACAGGCTTAGTCTAACTTAAGTCCTGAAAGCATATCTGCAAGACTTGTAGTAGCTTTCTCCTTCTCGGTGTACTCTACCTTATCTTCACGACGGCCACGGCGCTCTGTGCGCTCAGGACGCTCCTCTCTCTTGGTCTTTTCAGGAGCGGGAGTAAGTGCCTTAATAGAAAGGCTGATCTTACCGCCGTCATTCTTTGTAACCTTAACGGTAACCTTGTCGCCAACTTTTAATACGTCAGCGGGTTTAGCAACGCGCTTGTAGCTGATTTCTGAAACATGAAGGAGTCCGGTAGCACCATTATCGAGATTAATAAATGCGCCATAATCCTTAAGTGAATCAACTGTGCCTGTAAGCTCAGCGCCAACTTCAATTGCGGCCTGTGCTGCTGCACGATCTGCGCGCTGTGCCTTAAGAGCTGCATCACGGCCAGAAAGAACAAGCTTCTTGCCGGCGCTCTCAGCAGTGATAACAACTACGTCAAGCTTCTTGCCCTTGTACTCTTCGAGATTCTCAACACGAGCCAGTGCAAGCTTTGAGGCAGGGATGAAAGCACGAACTTCATCAACTGTAGTTGTAACGCCGCCCTTAACAACCTCTTCTATCTTTACTTCGAATACGGTCTTTTCTGCGAGAAGCTTTTCAAACTTCTCCCACTTAAGATCGGCCTCTGTCTCCGGTCCCTTTTCAAGAGACTTGTCAAGTTCTTCACCAAGGTCAGCCATAGTCATAGCGGGCTCCTCGGCTGCTGCGGTCTCTTCTTTGACCTCTTCGATTACTTCTTTTTCTTCTGTCATAGTATTCCTCCCAATCCTTTCTTTACGCCCGGCGCTCCGGCATGGGATATTGGGAGCGAGAGCTTTATTTTATGCGTAAATTATTATAGCATCTTACGCTTATGCTTTCAATTATTGAACGTCTGTCTTAGCGAAATACTGGATAGATACAACCTTACCCATAAGAGTAATAAACTGGATCTCGCAATCGCCCTTTACATATGAAAGAAGCGTATCTGTCTCGCTTGCGGGAGTTCCGTAAGCTGCCTTAACCGCATCAACATCGGAGCCTATGCAAATCTTCTCAGGTGTCTCGGCAAGGTCAGACATAATTACTATTGCGGAAACATAATCCACATCATCCTTCGGATATGTCTTAAGTACGAAATCCGAATAAGTGTATTCCTTATCAAGTCCGTTAAATACGCAAGAAGCGCTTTCAAAATAGTTGGTCGGCTCACCAAGTGCTGATACTATAGGAGCTGCCTTGGCATTCATTGCAATCTTAGTGCCCTTGTATTCAAAATAGTAAGCATCCTGTGAAGGCGCATTTGTAGGTGAAGAAGCCCCTGTCGTGGGCGTCTCTTCAGAACCGCATGCTGCCATCATCAGCATGAGAACTGCAAATAAAACCGATAAAACCTTTTTCATTACAAACCTCCTCATTGCTCCGGAGCCTTAGCACCGTAGCTCTTAAGATAACCGTACTCGTCCATCTCACGGTACTGGTCAGCTATCATCCAATTGTAAAAATCAACTTTTTCTTCCCACTCGCTGACGATCTGCTTGTCATGTTCGTCTGCAAGAAGTCTATGATCGGCAAGACCGTAAGTATCTTTCAAAATCTTTCCGAAATAAGTCGCTATCTTCTCTGCGCCGGACAGATTCAGATGCAGGCCGCCGTCATACGTATCAGTATTATAATCTATTCCAACCTCAGATACAAGGTTCAGGAAATTTATGTACTGCAGATTGTATTTATTTGCATAGTCCACCATCTGTGCATCCCACTCATCATACCAAACCGGTGAAATAGAAGGCGCCTTCACAAGAACAAGCGGAATATTATTCTTCTCACACAGTTCTCTAATCATATCGAGATACTTATATGCATTCTCGCCGAAGCTGTAATCGGCAAGCGGAATCTTTGCCGGATAACTTGTTACCGGGCGTACATCAACTCTCATAAGATATCCCTGATGGAAGAACTTTTTATTCGTAAATAAATACTCAAAATCCTCAGATGTAAGCTCACTCCAGCGACTGTGATAACGCAGAAGCGGGAATACATAGGAAATGAATTCTTCATCATCCGTCATAGATGCCTTTATCGCATTCCACTTGGAAGGACACCAGCGCATCTTATCGAGGGTCAGTCGGTTGTAAGCTTCATTCTGCGGCTCGTTGTATTTCATAGAAAGCACGTTAAATACAACAACCTTCGGTTTCTCGTAAGTAAGCGCTTCTTCCAGCAGGTAATAAGACTGCCAGATAAGCTGCTGACCGGAGCCGCGGACATAACTCGTTATGCCGTAATCCTCCCACATCTTAATGGGGGAAATATTCTCGTAGAGCTCGCAGTCACCGACCATCAAAACATCATTGTCATGCGCATAATCATAATACTCCTGCGTAAGGCGTCCTTCGATAATCGAAGTGGCATACTTAGGCTCCAGAAGCCTCTGAATAAAATACAGACTTCCGGCGAGAATCGCAACTATTATGATGATTGATACTATCTTCTTTTTCATATCTCAGAACTGGTTATAAATAAACTGGCTTGCGTCATATCCGACACCGTATGCGCCAAAAACTATTATCACTAAAAACAAAACTATCATAACTGCAGTCTGCAGCTTTGTATCCTGCTCGAGCAGATAGTCGCGCACACGCTTTTTATTTCCGTTTTTATAAAATACTATGCTTACGGCGAGCATAGCGATGCAGCCGAATAGCAAGACAAAAAGGTCGGCAGTGGTAAGTCCGAGACTTGTTCCGAGGTCCGTAAACATCGAGCCCCAACCGCCCTTGGTAAATATAGTTCCGAGCGCCGCAAATGAAACCGGCACATCACGGTATACATCTAAGATTCTTATTGCGCCCATAATCCAGAAAGTACGAATCATCTGGAATATATCGTAGCCGATTTTATTTGTCCAAGGGAAACGGTTGTGAAAGCGCTGGTAAAGCGGCTCCATCTCGTATGAGGCAACTGTGATAACGCAGTTAAGCATACCCCAGACGATAAAGTTCCATGCGGCGCCGTGCCATAAACCTGTGGCAAACCACACTACTATATTGGCAAGATATACCGGCACGCGCTTGCCGACACCTTTGCCGAGCTTCTCGCGTGAATTCTTGGACAGATTCAGCATCCATTTGCTGACAGATATCGGATAGAATATATAATCTTTGAACCAGGTGCCCATGGTGATGTGCCAACGGGTCCAGTATTCGTTGATGTTCTTTGAAAAATACGGGGTGATAAAGTTCTCTTCTGACTCGATTCCCAGCATCTCGCCGATACCGATTGCGATATCTATACCGCCCGTGAAATCGGCGTAGAGCTGGATGGCATATAAGAAAATGATAAGTACCACGTACGCGCCCTGGTAGTCGGCAGGTGATCCTGCGAGAGCCTTAACGGGAGCGATAAGTCTGTCGGCAATAACTAACTTCTTAAAGAATCCCCACAGCACCCTGATGAGTCCGCGCCTTAAAACTTCTGATTTATAGCTATGCTCTTCAAAGAGCGTGAGTGAAAGTTTGTCATATCTGCTGATAGGTCCCTGAATAACCTGTGGGAAGAAGGAAACGAACAGGGCAAATTTCGGTAAACTGTCCTGGCAGGGATATTTGCCCCTGTTTATGTCTATCAGATATCCGAGACTTTTAAATGTGTAATAGGATATTCCGAGCGGAACTGCGAAGCCTGCGAGGCCAAGACCGGTTCCGAAGATATTGTTGACATTAGTAATGAAGAAATCGGTGTACTTTATTACGGCGAGAATGCCGAGATTGAGAAGCAGGCAGGACAAAAACCAAACGCGAGTTTTTTTCTTGGTCTCATCCTTGTAGCGCTTCTTCGCATCCTTGTCCATGTCGGCTTTATGCGCTGCAAAATAATCACCGCGATCTTTTTGGATGGCAGTTATGCGCCTTGCCGCATACCATGTTGTGATGGTTGTAAGCGCTATATACGCCAAAAAGCGGATGCCTGCGAAGGCATAAAATACATAGCTGCCTACGAGAAGTAACATCCACTGATATTTTTTAGGTATTAAATAGTACAGTGCGACTATCAGTATTAGAAATCCGATAAACGCATAAGAGGTAAAGAGCATATATTATTCGTCTGCTAATCTTTCTATAAGCTCATAGAGGGCTTTTGCTGAATTGAAGTTTTCAGGAAGCAGTTCCTCGGCGGGAATTGCTACATCGAACTGTGAATTGATTTCGGTAACTAAGCTGATGATGTCAAATGAATCAAGAATCTTGTCATCAATCAGAGTGTCACATGTTTCAAAATCGATTTCGGGATGAAGTTCCTGAAGTATTTCAATAAGTTCTTCCATGTTTGTTTTTTTCTCCTTATTTAGACAGATATCTCTGTTTTAAATTGTTCCTGTCAATCTTACCATTTGCAGTAAAAGGCATTGCGTCAAGCTGCTCCATTACGTTGGGTATCATATAACGCGGGAGCTTTGCTTTTAAGAATATCGCCATATCAGCTGCACTTATCTCACCAACATAATACAACACTATCTTTTTCTTGTCATCATCAAATATACAGCATGACGTTTTTATATCATCGTGTTGATTAACGATGGCTTCTATCTCACCAAGCTCAATTCTGTGTCCCATATGCTTTATCTGATAGTCTTTGCGGGACATGAAGATGAGCTCGTGGCGCTCGTTGTATCTGCCGAGATCACCTGTTTTATAAATAATCTCAGGATAAGCGTCATTGAGAGGATTCTGAACGAAGGCTTCGGATGTCTTTTCCGGATTATGATAGTAACCGAGAGTTACGGCCGTACCGCGGATGCAGATTTCACCGGGCTCTCCATCAGGAACTTCTTTGCCGTTATCATCAAGCAAAAGAATCTCGGTATTATGGAAAGGACGACCTACGGGAATTACTTCATCAAGGGCAAATTCTCTGTCAACCTCGTAGTAGCAGCTCATACCAGTAGCCTCGGTAGGTCCGTAGAGATTGATGAATCGCGCACCGGGAACCGCCTCGCGCCAAAGATTGAACTGCTTTATCGGAAATACTTCGCTGCCGAATGCAATCGTGCGAAGATACTGCGGAATTACTTTATCAAATGTCTTGAAGGCACTTATCATGGTGAGCGCGGATACTACCCAGCAGACCGTGTTGATTTTCTTTTCGTTTAAAAATTCCACAAGCTTTATAGGGAACATGAAGAGACTCTTTGGAACCAGATATGCCGTAGCGCCAAATTTAAGCGTAGGATAAAGTTCCTTTAAGCAAGCATCAAAATACAGCGGGGTCTGGTTACCGAATACAGTATCCTGATCAATCTTAAGCACAGACGAAAGCTGCTCTATATAATCAATAACAGAACGGTGACAGGCAACAACTCCCTTAGGCACTCCGGTTGAACCGGATGTGAATACAATATATAACGGATCAATGTCAAGCTGATGATCACGAATCTCGGCGAGTGCCGGCTCATCAACCGGTGTATGACAGATGTCGGCATATTTATATACTGCCCCATCATAGTCAAATTCCTTCACCATCTGTTCAGTTACATCATCGCAGATGATTGCTCTCGGCTTAAGGCTCTGGAAGATAAGTCCGATGCGGTGCTTAGGCATCTCCTCGTCAATCGGTACATAATAACATCCTGCATACACAACACCGTAGAAACTTACTATAGCATTGGGATGCTTTTCCATAAATACCACTACGCTCTCGCGGTAGTGACCCTTCGCATGAAGGAATGAGCCCATAGAACGTGCGTTATCATATACTTCGTGGAACGTCACGCTGTCTTTATCATTTGCGTAAGCTACTTTGTCCGGAACTTTGTCCCATATATTTTCCAGATACTCAAGTACGTTTGTCTGCATATATTTCTCCGTTATTCAGTAATCAGATTGTTGTATGTTTCTTTTAACTGTCCGCCGCAGATTTCAATTGCTTTTGCCGCCATAACCTGCATGGAATCAATAAATCCGGGCGCCAGCGAAAAGTCGCGCTTAATAACCGACAGTTCAGTACATCCAAGCACTATTATCTCTGCTCCGTCATCAAAAAGCTGTGCGGATATTTCGTCAAACAGTTTCATATCGGCAGGAATTCCGGCTTTTATATTATCGTAAATAATACTCATAATTCCGGCTTGGTTTTTTTCATCAGGAACAATGGTCTCGATTCCGCATGATGCAAATGTGTCCTGATAAACTCGGGTTTTAATAGATCCGTCAGTTGCCATAAGGCCAACTTTTTTTATACCACGCGCGGACAGATAGCCGGCCGTTTCCGTAATCAGTCCGACAATATTTACCCCGAGATCTTTTTCTAAATCCGTACGGAAATACTGGGCAGTGTTGCAGGTAATGCATAGCACGTCAGCGCCTGCCGCTATTAATTTTTTGCCGGATTCTATGAGATACGGATAGGGGCTGTCGCCGGATTCGCCGAGTATATATTTAGTTCTGTCGGGAGTGGCCGGATTTGAGTCAATCAGCACGTGAATATGCTCCTGATCAACGGATGCACGAGTCATCTCCGTGATTAGTTGCAAAAAATATGCTGTTGCCATCGGTCCGAGACCGCCGATTACTCCCAGGGTTTTCATTATAAAGTGCCTCTCCAATCAATATCCCAGATTGTAGTTCCGGATGCCGGAACAAGTGTCTTGTCATAATTGTAATAGCCTTCACCGATTGCATTATTAAATGCTTCAACTTCGGCATCTGTTCGCAGGAAGCAATACCAGTTTTTCATATGATCTTCACTGCGCGGGCAGGCATCGATGTGATACCATTCGCCCTTATATTTTACGAGACACCAGAAGTGCTGCGTCTCGCCGTTGATTCTGGTTACTGTCTCTGTTTCAAATCCGGCATATTCCATCATGGCTTTAAGCATCGCGTAATATGTGAAGCAGTCGCCTTGGTGCGTCGAAAAGCCGCTTATAGCCTCGTTTATTGCGCTTTCCTTATTGGAATAACCGGTGTATTTTGTATTGTTCTTTATCCACCAAAAAATATTGTAAAGCTTTTCGTATTCATCTTCTGCGCCATCAAGGGCTTCGTCGCAAGCAATTGCCACAAGATTCAACATCTCTTCGGTATTGTCAGCTCCGGGATCAGGCGCCATAACAATTATTCTTCTGGCTATGCGCGTTGCATTTCCCGCTGCGTCTGTTGCGGTATATATAACTTCATACACTCCCGGTTTATTAATATCTACGGTCGAATTGTCTATATCAAGAACCGGATTGGCATCATAATCGTCAGTAACTATCACGCCTTCTTTATATGATATCGTGTCACCGATGAATACTTTTATGTCATCTGTCCCCGTAATAACAGGCGCCGTTTCGTCTTTGTAAATTGTGAGCATCGTGTCATAGATGCTGAAATTCCCCGATGCGTCAATTAATCTTATGCTCACATTCTGATCGCCGATAATACTGTAATCAGGCGCATCTTCAAACTCTGCATGCGTATCAGATATATCCTTTATGTCGCTTAAGAAATCGGCAGCTTCGCAGGTTTCGCCGTAAGTGAGCGATAATACACATGGCGTTGCAACAGGATCCGTTGTATCCTCAACTATGAGCAAGGATTCATAGTCAAAGCGTCCTATCTTTATGTTCAGAGAATATGCGGCAACTTTGTTTGTATCGATTGAATCTAACGCCGGAGTTACGACAATTGTATCATCGACATATTCCTTAAGAAAATCAAGTGCCTGAGGCACTGCCGCGCCTGCTTCGGTATAAACACATTCCTTTACAACATCAGGTGGTGTGAAAAAGAAATACGCAAACACTGCTGCTGCAAGTAACACCGCTGCAACTATCAGATGTGCAACTATGTTCTTTTTTCTTTTTCTGGATCTCAAACTATTACCTCTCGAAATAATCGTAATAGTCGGGTTGTGCATCCATATCGGTAATCACTTCAACTGCTCTGTCCGGATAAGCATCGTGGTCAAATATATGGCTGTTTCCGTGGCTTTCCGAATATGCATCAAGCTGCTCATCGGTTACCAGATAGAAGAAATCTCCGCCGCCATCTCTCGGTGTTGCGTCAAAGTGATACCAGCCGTTGTTGTAGTATACCAGGCACCAGTAATGCGCCGAATGAGATGTATCGCTCTTAACGACATCAACAGTTTTAAATCCTGCCTTTTCAAGAAGAGCCTTTGTTGCCGCATAGTAGTTGAAGCAGTCTCCCTTATGAGTATCGAAATACTGAATTGCTCCGCGCACATAACTTGACTTATCTGACGTTGAAACATAATCACTGTTCCAATTTACCCAGAGCCATATGCGCAGAAGTTTTTCTTCATCGGACATATCGTCGGAAATAATCTGCTTTAAATACAGCCCTGCGAGATAGTTCATCTGATCTATCTCCTCCTGAGTGGCAGGGTCTACCGTCTTCGGTTCAACTGTTATGGTTATCTTACGGATAGTACTGTTGCCTGCTGCATCTGTAGCCGTGTATACAACTTCATATGTACCGGGAGTGTATAAATCTACCTTTGAATTATCTATATCAAGGGTAGGATTTGGATCTTTATCATCCGTTACCGTAACTCCGCTTTTGTAAGCAACCGTATCACCGACTTTTACCGTGATATCTGCCAGTCCGGAAATCGTGGGCGGGATTGTATCATTTGATCCGGCAGTAGTTATTGGCTCTTCTTCTGCTGTTGTCGTGAAATCCGTATTCGGATTATCCGGTGTATTATCAAACAACTTAACTGCCAAAACAATTATTGCGATAATCAGAGCGAGTACAACCACTCCGAATATTATTCTGTTTCTTATTACTCTCTTTCTTTTTGCTGCACGGCGGGCTGCTCTGCGCTCCGCCTCTCCATACTCTTTAGCCATTATATCTCCTATCAGTTTTCTGCTAATTTATCTATTATCTTTGCCATCTCAAGTTCTTTTTCCTCTGCATCCGCAAATGAACTTCCTTTTATTCCATAATAGAACTTGATCTTTGGTTCTGTTCCGGAAGGTCTTATGCAACACCACGCGTCATCGGGCAGTTCGAAAAGAATGACATCTGATGCCGGCAAATCAATCTTTTCTACGCTTCCCGTAAGCATATCAACACGTGTGTGATTCATATAATCGCGCTTGGCAAGTACCTGAAGGTCACCGAGCTTCTCCGGATTATCTTTGCGCAATCTGTCCATGATGGCTGCCATTTGCTGCATCCCTTCATATCCGGAGAATGACAAGGTCTTGATGCCGTCTTTGTAGTATCCATACTTTTCGTACATCTCTACTACTGCATCCCAGAGAGTCATCCCGCATCCGCGGTAATATGCAGCCGCCTCACACAGGGCAAGACATGCCGAAACTGCATCTTTGTCTCTGGCGTACGTGCCGATAAGGCATCCGTAACTTTCTTCGTATCCGAAGAGATATGCGCCGTACCCGGTTTCTTCCATGAGCTTTATCTGTTCGCCGATGTATTTAAATCCGGTAAGTACTTCTATATATCTGATCTTGTAATCGGCGGCTACCGCACGGCCGAGCTTTCCGGTTACTATCGTTGAAATAAGCGCCGCACCTTCGGGAAGCGGTCCTTTTGCCGCAAGACGATCTATCTCATATCTTCCTATAAGCGCTCCGCTGACATTTCCCGTGAGGCAGTGATACTCACCGCCTGCGTCACGCACATACACTCCGAGTCTGTCGCTGTCGGGGTCTGTTGCAAGCACGAGGTCTGCATCCTGCTTACGAGCAAGAGAAAGCGCCAGGGCAAATGCTTCCGCTGCTTCGGGGTTCGGATACGGTACTGTAGGAAAAGCTCCATCCGGTTTTTCCTGTTCGGGTACAACAGTTACATTAGTAAATCCGAGTTCAGATAAGATGCGTCTCACGGGTTTATTTCCGGCGCCGTGAAGCGGTGTGTATACAATTTTTATCTCAGACGCATATTTATCTACTGCGGCGGGTTCCTTTACGCAATTATGGAGTGCCTGCATATAAGCGTCGTCAAGGTCTTTTCCTATCGTGATAAGAAGCCCTGCATTTCTTGCCGCCGCTTCATCCATGGTAAGACATTCCGCATAGGATGAAACAGCCTGCACTTCTGTTATTATGCCGGTGTCATGAGGGGGAGTAATCTGTGCTCCGTCTTCCCAATATACTTTATATCCGTTGTATGATGCGGGATTGTGGCTGGCAGTAACATTAATTCCTGCAATACAGCCGAGATGTCTTACTGCGAAAGATAGTTCCGGTGTAGGGCGAAGTTCGTCGAAAAGATAGGCTTTGATACCATTTGCTGCGAAGCAAAGAGCCGCTTCAAGGGCAAATTCAGGGGACATATGGCGTGAATCATAGGCGATTGCCACGCCTTTTTCGGCGCCGTTTTGTTTTATGATGTAACGCGCCAGTCCTTGAGTTGCTTTTCTTACGGTGTAGGTGTTCATTCTGTTATCGCCTGCGCCGATTATGCCTCTTAATCCTGCCGTTCCGAATTTGAGTTCCGTATAGAATCTGTCGGTTATTTCCTTTGAATCTCCGGAAATATTCTGAAGCTCTTTCTTAGTATTTTCATCAATATAAGGATCATTTAACCAGGCATTAAATCTACCTAAAGATTTCTCGTATGCGTCCATAATTTCTCCTATACACATTTGGTAAAATTATACCACATTTGATATATGCAAACAATGTTTTTTACATCCGATTATCTATCTCTTTAGCATAAAAAAAGCCCGACTGAGCCGGGCTTAATTTTATTCGAAAGTATATTACTTGGTGCCGAAGATTCTGTCGCCTGCGTCGCCGAGGCCGGGGCAGATATACTTTATATCGTTAAGCTGACGATCAAGATGTCCTGCGTATACCTGAACATCAGGATGTGCTTCGCAAAGCCTCTGTACGCCTTCAGGAGCAGCGATAATGCACATGAACTTAATATTCTTGCCGCCACGCTCTTTGATTAAATTAATGGAATCTACGGCGCTTCCGCCGGTAGCGAGCATGGGATCAAGAACAACGATAAGTCTCTGCTCGATAGGGCGAGGGAGCTTGCAGTAATATTCGTGAGGTTCATGAGTAACCGGATCACGATACATACCGATATGTCCGACCTTAGCAGTAGGTGTCAGAGAAAGAATACCATCTACCATGCCGAGACCTGCACGAAGAATCGGAACGATTGCAAGTTTCTTACCTGCGATAACGGGAGACATGCACTTTTCCATGGGAGTTGTAACTTCAATCTCCTCCATGGGAAGATCACGCATTGCTTCATATCCCATAAGAGTAGCTATCTCCGATACAAGTGTACGAAACTGATTAGTACCAGTGCTGATATCGCGGAGCATCGTAATCTTATGCTGGATAAGCGGATGTTCCAGAACCTGGAAATTCGAATACTTAGAAACATCAATCGACATTGGTTGTACCTCACTGATTTTTTTTAATTTTAACACACCACGCCGCAGCTATCAAGTTATAAAAGCGGCATAAAAAAACGGGGCAAAAGCCCCGTTTAAATAATTACTTACCAGCCATCTGAGCGGCAACTTCATCCGCGAAGTTCTCAGAACGCTTCTCCATACCTTCGCCGGTCTCAAAACGAACTACCTGCTTGATAGTAAGAGCAGTGCCAAGCTTCTTGGATACTTCCTCAAGATACTTGGATACTGTCTGCTTTCCATCCTCTGCCCTTACATATACCTGATCGAGCAGACAGATGTCCTTGAGCTGCTTAGCATAGCGGCCGTCTACAAGCCCTGCAAAAATTTTGTCGGCAAAGATGTTCTCTTTGTCTGCTACTGCAAGTCCTGCAAGCTGAGCCTTTGCTTCGTCTGACAGGAAGTTAAACAGATACTGCATATTGTTCTTCTGTTCACCGTAGATTCTGATATCATCCTCAGACCATACCTTCTCATCAACAGCCTGGTTGATGAGTCTCATAAGGATGGGTCTGGGAAGAGTATCGGGTGTGTTGAGAGCGCTCTCCGCTGTGATCTTCTTCAGCTTTTCAAGCTCCTCTTCGCTCATATCGTCACGGCTGATGTACTGAGGATTCATAGCTGCAATCTGCATTGCAATATTCTTAAGTGCCTCATTTACATCATCGTTATCTGCCTCGCACTTGCCTTCTACAAGAACGCCGATACGGCCTGCGCCGTGGATATAGGATACAACAGGTCCTTCCTCTGCAATCAGTTTCTTGAAACGGCGAATACTAAGCTTCTCACCGATAACACTGATCTTAGTTGAAAGTTCCTGCTCTACGGTCTTGGTTGTATCGAATTTCCAAGGCTCTGCAAGGAATGCTTCGATATTTTCTGACTCTGAATCAAGTGCCTGCTCTGCAACCTGTGCTACATAGCTCTGGAAATCTGCGTTCTTAGCTACGAAGTCAGTCTCTGAGTTAACCTCTACGAGAGCTGCCTTGCGGCCGTCAACAATTGCTTTAACAATACCTTCTGCCGCAATACGGCCGGCCTTCTTCTGTGCTGCTGCAAGACCCTTCTCGCGAAGCCAATCTACAGCCGCATCAATGTTACCTTCGGTAGCTGTAAGTGCCTTTTTGCACTCCATCATGCCGGCGCCGGTCATCTCACGCAGTTCTTTTACCATGCTTGCTGTGATATCTGCCATAATTACTCTTCCTCCTCAGCTTCGGCTTCAGCTTCTGCTTCTGTCTCTTCCTCAGTTTCTTCTTCGAAAGCTTCGCCCATCTCGCCCTGGCGTGCTTCGATGATAGCGTCAGCCATAGCACCTGCGATAAGCTTTACCGCACGGATAGCGTCATCATTTCCGGGGATGAGATAGTCAAGGTCTTCGGGATCACAGTTGGTATCAGCAATACCAATCAGAGTGATTCCGAGAGTCTTAGCTTCCTGAATACAAATCTTTTCCTTCTTAGGATCTACTACGAAGATAGCATCGGGGAGCTTCTTCATATCCTTGATACCGCCAAGGTTCTTCTCAAGCTTCTCCCACTCTTTCTTGATTGCGATAACTTCCTTCTTGGGAAGTACATCAAATGTGCCGTCTTCAGCCATGGTCTCGATCTCATGCAGGCGCTTAATACGCTCCTGGATAGTCTTAAAGTTAGTAAGCATGCCGCCGAGCCAACGCTGGTTTACATAGTACATACCGCAACGCTCTGCTTCAGATGCAATAGCATCCTGTGCCTGCTTCTTTGTGCCGACAAAAAGTACTGTACCTGCATCCTGTGCGATACATGACATGGCACGATAAGCCTCGTCTAACTTGTCAACTGATTTCTGAAGATCGATGATGTGAATACCGTTTCTAGCTGTGTAGATATACGGTGCCATCTTGGGATTCCAGCGTCTTGTCTGATGGCCGAAGTGCACACCAGCTTCAAGAAGCTGTTTCATAGAAACTACGCTCATTTAATTGTCCTCCATTTGGTTTTTATTCTTGCGCAGCTGTCTTTTGCTTCTAGCGACCGCATAGCGGCACCGTGCCGAAAGCAGACTACTGCGTGTTATTGAGCCTTGTTATATTATCACATGCCGAAATATCGTGCAAGCACTTTTTTAATACAAACGGCTTATAGCTCGCTATATAAAAAGGCGCCGCTTTCGCGACGCCTTTTGAAGTTGTAATCTTATTTAACAAGCAGTCCGCCGAATTGCATAATAAGCGGAGCAAATACCAGAGATACAACTGTCATTAACTTGATAAGAATGTTAAGTGAAGGGCCTGAGGTATCCTTTAAAGGATCGCCTACGGTATCGCCAACAACAGCAGCCTTGTGAGAATCAGATCCCTTTCCGCCGTGAGTGCCGCCCTCAATGTATTTCTTGGCATTATCCCAAGCACCACCTGCATTGCTCATGAAGATTGCCATAAGAACGCCTGTTACAAGAGCGCCTGCAAGCAGTCCGCCGAGAGCTGCCGGTCCGAGTAAAAGACCTACAAGCAGAGGGCACAGAACAGCCATAAGGCCGGGAACGATCATCTGTCTTAATGCAGCCTGTGTAGAAATAGAAACACATTTATTGTAATCGGGCTTGCCGGTTCCTTCCATGATGCCGGGGATTGTCTTAAATTGACGACGAACCTCTTCAATCATCTTGAATGCTGCTTCAGAAACGCTATCCATAGTAAGCGCTGAGAAAACGAAAGGAAGCATACCACCAATAAGGATACCGATTGTTACATTTGAATCAAGAATATTGATGTTCTCAAGGCCTACTGCCTGTGCATATGATACGAAAAGTGCAAGTGCGGTAAGTGCTGCAGAACCGATTGCAAATCCCTTACCCATAGCAGCAGTGGTATTTCCTACAGAGTCAAGCTTATCAGTGATATCGCGAACGCCTTCCTCAAGACCTGCCATCTCAGCAATACCGCCGGCATTGTCGGCAATAGGGCCATATGCGTCAACTGAAACGGTGATACCGGTAGTTGAAAGCATACCAACCGCTGCAAGTGCAACACCGTAAAGTCCGCAGAACTGATATGCTACGAATACGCCAACGCAGATAAGAAGAATCGGGATACCTGTTGATTTCATACCAACAGCGAGACCCTTGATGATATTTGTAGCTGTTCCGGTCTCAGACTCAGCAGCGATACTGCGAACAGACTTGTAATCATCAGAAGTATAAATCTCAGTAACGATACCGATAACCAATCCTACTATAAGGCCGGCGATTACGGCAAGCGCATAATTAATGCTGTCAAGAACAACAAAGCTGAGGATAATAGAACCTATTACTACAAGCAGTGCAGAAACATATGAGCCTGCCTTAAGCGCAGTATGAGGATTCTTAACATTTCCTCTTACGAAGAATGTAGCAATGATAGATGCTACAATGCCGACTGCTGCAATAAGCAGAGGGAACAGAGCACCGGGAGCCTTAAAGTTCAGAATACCGAGCGTAATGGCTGATACAATAGCACCAACATATGACTCAAACAGGTCAGCACCCATACCGGCTACGTCTCCTACATTATCGCCTACGTTATCAGCGATAACTGCGGGGTTTCTGGGGTCATCCTCAGGGATGCCTGCTTCAACCTTACCAACAAGGTCAGCACCAACGTCAGCAGCCTTTGTATAAATACCGCCGCCTACACGTGCAAAAAGTGCTATTGAAGAAGCACCAAGGCTGAATCCGAAGAGGATTGAATCATTACCGGTAATAGCAAATATAACGCCGCAACCTAAAAGACCGAGTCCGCATACGCACATACCCATAACAACGCCGCCTGAGAAAGCAACGCCGAGTGCCTTAGGCATACCGCCGTCCTTAGCTGCTGCTGCAGTGCGAACATTTGCCTTAGTTGCAGTATTCATTCCAACATATCCGGCAGCTACTGAAAATACCGAACCGATAAGATAGCAAATGGCTGTAGCCCAGTCAATACCGAAGCCGAGAGCGATAAACAGCACTGCTACAAAGAAAATAAGAATCTTGTACTCAGCGAATAAGAACGCTTTTGCTCCGCCTCTGATCCATGAGGAAATCTCCTGCATACGAGGATTGCCTTCGGGTTTCTTTGCTACGGAGATGGCTTTTACTGCTGCATAAATAAGCGCAAGAATGCCCGCTACCGGAGCTAACCAAATTAAACTGTCCATTGTCAACTAACTCCTTTGTATAAATGTGACGTATGTTAATAATAAAACAAGCCAAAGTCTTTTTCAAGAGCATTATGAAAAATTATTATAAGAATATATAAAAAAATTAAATAGTATTGTCGGCATTTTTTTTATCGTTTATTTTTATAAAACAAAAAGCGGGAGCATTTCTGCTCCCACTTTTGTATACATAATCAGTGTTTATCTTTTGTAACAAATGTCAGTCCGAAGGCGCCGTCGCCTGTATGGCTTGAAATAATAAGATTAACATCTACTATATCGGTAATATTTACACCGAGTTTTTCTTTACATTCCTCCGCATATTCTTCTATCTCTTCGCGGCATGTTGTATTGCCGAAAGCAAAATAATCAGGGTCAAGATCCATCTTGGAAAGACGTTCCAGTATAGCCTGTTTTGCAGCTTTTTTACCGCGGCACTTCATCAAGGGTACAATCTTGCCGTTTTCAAAATGGAGAATCGGCTTGATATCAAGCATACTGCCGATCGCGCCTTTAAATGCAGAAAGACGACCGCCGCGAACCAGATACTCAAGATTATCTACGATAAAATAAACATCCATATCCAGTTTACGTCTCTCAAGCGTTTCAACAATTTCGTCAAAGCTCTTGCCGTCTTTTTTCATATCTACGCCCATTCTGACAAGCAGTTCAATCGGTGCGCATTCAAGAAGTGAATCTAAAACGTATATACGTGAGCCCGGATATTTCTCCATGAGTTCTTCGGCCACTACTTTTACGGTGTTGTAACTTCCGCTGCATTCAGAAGACGCCATCGCAACTATTACATCTTTTCCTTCTGCAACGGTTGGCTCCATGATTTCCTTTACGCGCACGGGGTTGCAGCCCATCGAATAAGCCTTTTCACCTGCGCGCAGTCTAGAAAAGAATGTCTCCATATCCAGATACTGACCATCTCCGTAAATTATGCCGTCATTAAAATGGTAATACTGCGGAAAAATTTTTATATCTTCGGCTTTAGCATACTCGGCATTGATATCGCCGTTCATATCTATCATAAAAACAAAATCTCGCATGCCTATCTCCTTTACACGGGCGAGTATATCACAAATCCGTACTGTTTACAAACTGCCTATTTCTTACTCGGTTTATTCCAGCTCATATAATCACAATCCGGATATTTCTCACAGCCGTAATATTTGCGTCCTTTTTTTGTCTTGCGGATTATCAGTTCGCCGCCGCACTTAGGGCACTTAACTCCGGCTTTCTCGAGATAGGTTTTTATATTTCTGCATTCCGGGAAACCGGGGCAGGCGAGAAACTTACCGTATTTGCCCATCTTTATTACCATATTGCGGCCGCACTTATCACAAATAACATCAGATACCGGATCCGGAATCTTAACACGTCCGATTTTTTCATCCGCTGCGGAAAGTGTTTCTTTGAACTCGGGATAAAACTGCCCCAGTACCGCTCTCCAGGACTCACCGCCTTCAGCTATCCGGTCGAGCTTTCCTTCCATCTCTGCAGTAAAACCGGTGTCGGCAATTTTTTTGAAGCTATCCTGCATGATATTATTTACGGCTTCACCGAGGTCAGTTACAAATATATTCTTTCCTTCTTTATTAATGTAACCTCTGCTCATCAAAAGAGCTATGGTCGGCGCGTAGGTTGAAGGTCTGCCAATACCGCATTCCTCCATCGCATGCACGAGGGTTGCCTCTGTATAATGTGCCGGCGGCTGGGTAAAATGCTGCTCGGGTTTTAATTCCTGAAGCGTAAGTACGGAATCAAGAGTGATTTTATCAAGCGGTCCGTCTTTTTGAATTTCGTCATCACCTACATCGTATATCAGACGGAAGCCTTTAAATGTTACTTTCGTAGATGACGCAGCAAAATTATGTCCGCCTGCCATTGCCTTTACTGTCGTAACATCAGATTTCTGCTCAGACATACGGCTGGCGATAAAACGTTTCCAAATAAGTTGGTACAAGCGGAACTGGTCACGCTCGAGGTATTCCTTTACGGAATCAGGTGTGCGAGAGGCGTCTGTAGGGCGGATTGCTTCGTGTGCGTCCTGGACATTAGCTTTGTTCTTTCCGTCTGCTACAAATGCAGCCACATATTCTTTTCCGTAAGTTTCGCCGATAAAGCTGCAAGCAGCTGCATGAGCTTCTGCTGCTACACGTGTCGAATCTGTACGAAGATATGTAATCAGTGCAGTTGTATTCTTGCCGAGTGAAACACCTTCATATAATTGCTGTGCAATACGCATCGTTTTTGACGGAGCAAAGTTGAGATACTTTGATGCTTCCTGCTGAAGTGTACTTGTAGTAAAAGGAAGTGGAGCGCGACGCGTTCTGGGCTGCGTCTTTATATCGGCCACCTTCCATGTTGCGCCTTCAAGTTCGGAAAGGAGTGCATCCATACCTTCTTTGCTTGACGGACGTTCCTTTTCTGCAAGGTGGAATACTACCGTTTTTGCAGAATCGTCAGCTTTGATGAGTGCGTCAAGATTCCAATACTCTTCGGGAATAAATGCGGATATTTCATCTTCTCTCTCGCATATCATTCCGAGCGTTGCAGATTGTACACGTCCGGCTGAAAGACCCTTTTTGACTTTTCTCCAAAGAAGCGGGCTTATACTGTAACCAACAATACGGTCCAGCACACGTCTTGCCTGCTGCGCATCTACAAGATTCATATCTATATCGCGCGGTGATGCAAGCGCCGCCGTAACTGCGCTCTTTGTTATCTCGTTAAAGCTGATTCGTTTTGTGGTTTTCTCAGGCAGTCCGAGCGCCTCACGTAAATGCCAGCTTATTGCTTCACCTTCGCGGTCAGGGTCGGTTGCGAGGTAAACCTTGTCAGCCTCTTTTGCAAGCTTTTTAAGCTCGGCAACAACCGTACCCTTACCACGTATGGTAATATATTCGGGCTCAAAGCCGTTATCGATATCTATTCCCATCTTGCTTTTAGGCAGATCTCTGATATGGCCGGCAGAGGCCGCAACCGTATAGCTGTCTCCGAGAAATTTCTTTATGGTTTTTACCTTTGCAGGTGACTCTACTATTATTAATTTATTTCCCATCGTCCTTCTCCTTTCGGACTCAACAACTATATACGATTTTATAAAATGGTGCAAGTTTAATGTTAAATCATTTAAACGCCCCTCTTTTTTTCAGAATAAGGGCAAGACCCGCTGCACATGAAATTGCAAATGTCCCCATACCGATCAGTACTGCCGTTTCAAGTTTATCTCCCATAGCATTATCGCTCTCAACGCTGATGATCTGTGCCAGCTCGTCAAATCCGCCGTGAGATGCAATCAGCTCGTCGCCATAATATACATCTTCGTATATGGTGAGTTCACGCCCTGCAACTTCTTCGCCGTTAAGTTGATAACTCACCGGGATACTTCCGTGGCCGGAATCTGCCACAAACTCCAATGTGGATACTACCGGAATCCCTCCGGAATATATTTCCTCGCCGCTGTCTCTGTCAACAATTCTCCCTTCTACGCGGTAAGTCTGTCCTTCGGTAAGATTTTGATAATATACCATGTCCGTTATCGTAATACTTCCGACAGATGACGCATGGTGTGAATTTGTAGCTTCATCAAGCGCAATAGTTGCTATCCCCGGAATGCTCACCTGCTGCTCAGCATCAGAGAGCACCTGGTGCGCGGCAATTCGCGTGTTTTTGTAATACAACTCTTCAAATACAACAACTGTCTTACCGGCAAATGAGCTTGCATCAAATTTAAAAGATACATCAACACTTCCCGAAGTATTTCTCGGGGTAAATCGCTGTGTTGCGGTTATTTTGTTTCCGTTTACAAGTATTGGATTTCCCGTTGCCGCATCATACAGCACACCACGCAGTTCATAGCTTTCGCCGGAAAACAAATTTGAATAAGAAACCCTATCGACTATGCAGGCATCTTTTGCCGCGCAGGTATTTTTTATTCCGGTCTTTGAATCAGTTGCCGAAGTTGATATAGCGGCAAAATGTATGCTCTGTGCCTCATCGTTAATATCATTATGTGAGGCAACCTCTTTTCCGTTATAGGTAACATCTTCATATACAACTATGGTCTTGCCGGCGAGCGAAGCGGCATCAAATGTAAAATCCATATTTACCGTTCCGTTTTTCGCAGTAGGTGTGAATTTTTTAGTTGCAGTAACGCTTCTGCCGTTGATCTTCAGTTCAGACGCGGTATCGCGCACCATTATTTTTCCGGTCACCGTATATTCTTTTCCGGGAATGAGATCAGTGTACGAAACAGTATCCGATATCGTAACCATGGTATTTGCTTCTGCCTGCGTCATTTTTGTGACTTTGTTTATCGCGCTCGTTTTAATAACCGGATTAACTTCCTGCATGGGCTTAAGCGATTCAAAATCATATACGAATATAACCTGGTTTGCGTTATTATTTGAAGTGTACAAAATTGTGTCAACCGAATAATATTCATACAATCGGTTGCTTAAAAAATTATTTGCTTCAAATAAAACTGACTCGGCCCACGCCTGGTTATTGGAGCCCCAGTCAAGAAGCACCTCTGCAAACTGCTGAGCGCACTCCATCGGTGTAAGATTCAGCATAGCGCACCATGTCCATACCTGTGCCATAAGATATGTCCAGCTCCCGATCGGAATGTCATAAAGCGTTCCGTAATTTCTCCACGCAGACGTATTTCCGATATCATTGTTATAGCTGTATAAGGAAAACAATAACCCCATCTTGATATTTTCCATCTGAGCTTCGGTGGCATATTGGGATGTTTCTCCGATATAGTATCGAGTGCCGTTAGGCGCATGCTTTCCGTAATTTATACAAAGCCCGTTACGTCCGTTCAGTGTCAGCCGGTATAGTGCCCCGTGTGCCGTACCATATGCCGGTATTTTAAAATACTGGAACGTATCATCTGCAGTAGCTTTTAACGTTGCACTGTTATCAAAGCTCAGCATCAAGGGCATGTAGCCGCTCAGCTCAGACATGTCACTCACCCCGTTTTCATAAAACATCTCAAAGTCTTCTAATGAAAATCCGCGATAAATAGTACCTTTGAAAAACTCATTGATGTTAAAGCCTTCTACTGAATGAGCCATATCTATTATGTCAGGTATTGTTTCGTTCTGAAACTCATGCGTAATTGTGTAATCTAAATCGGGATTTACATAAAGCCCCGCTTTTAGTCCGTGTTCATACCATGTCATTCCGGAATAGAGATCTTTTGCTGAAGCAGCCAGTGCAGGTGAAGCCAAAGAAGCTATCAGAATCAGAACCGTGCAAATGTATGCAATTGTTGAAAGATTCTTTTTAAAGCACTTCATGATACTCCATTCCTGCTATAAATGTGATTTCTATTCCTGAGATTTCCAAATCCTTAAGTGCCTTACCTGTACTCTTTGTCAGTATTTCAAATGGAATTTTTTCGGTCTTACCTCCTGCAACCTGCAGATATTCCTTATCCAACGTTTCCATGTTTTCACCGTAAGATTTATTTGTGTCATATTTATCGCCGTCATAATGTACATAGAATAATCTCTGACCGCAATTCTCTAAATCTTCATCTTCGAAATCGCTGTCGGCCCTCCAACCGCTATAATACAAAATGTCTGCATCTGAAATCCAAATATTGAATTCATTGTTATTTTTACATGTTATCTCGCTGCAAGTACAGTTGCCGTTCTTGTCAACATTTACCACCATGCTCGGCGTAACTGTAATGTCAATAAGTGTTGCTTCAGAAGTTAAGAGAACCGGGATTTCCGTTTCGTTGTAACTGTAATACTCTTCTGCAAATGCAGGTCCGCATATTCCGATGCTTATTACAAGCGATAATACAAATGCTAATATTTTTTTCATTTTTTCCTCCTGTCAATTATTTACCGTAACGGTAATTATAAAAACAACGCTCCCGCAGACTTCCTTATTCGCATCTATTGAATAAATTCTGGCACTGCAGGTGTAATCTCCGGCCGGAAGTTCTTTTGTGAGCTTGGCCTTTTCGATATATGATCCGGGCGGTATAATACCGGATTTATAAATAAGTTCTCCGTCTTCTTTCGTCACTTCAACAATCTGATCGTATTTATTTTCAGAATTGTTTGCTATGAAAAAATCGCCATATGAAGCGCCGTCGGGGAAAACAGGATTTGAGGTAATCTGAATGCGCATCTGTTTTTCTGCCGCGATTGCATTCAGTTCATCTTTTATTTCCTGCTTATCTCGATTAGGAATCTCTCCATACTTGACGTTCTCATCCGTTACGCCTTCCATCGTTCTTTGTATTGAGGCAACATTTCCTCTCTTTACCGAATCAGGCGAACCTCCGCAGCTTATGCCCGAAAGAAGCAATATGATAATAGTGATGATTAACAGCAGCACTAAGGTAATGCCGCTTGCAAGTTCTACTTTTTTCTTTTTCTTCATTTTGTTACTTTTTCTGATACATGTTATTTGAGGGGTTTGTTGCAAGACCTTTTAATTCAAGAGATATCAGGATTTGAATGAGCTGGCTGTATGACAAGCCGGTTCTGATGATAAGTTCATCCGTATGAAGCGGTGTTCCGGATAACAAATTGTATACGCTGGTCTCTGATTCATTCAGCGTTGCCAGTTTTGCGGCGCTGTCGGATATTCTCTCTTCCGGAGGCACCATAAGATCTAATTGTGTGAGAATATCGTCTGTGCACGTACACACTCCGGCGCCCTCGCGAATCAGTCTGTTGCAGCTGTAGCTGAATACATCGTCGGGCCTTCCCGGCACCGCCATTACATCTCTGCCTTGTTCCAGCGCATATGAGACGGTAATAAGTGAACCGCTCTTTTCTCTCGCTTCCACTACAAGAACTATATCTGATAATGCACTGATAATACGATTTCTCTTCGGAAAATGATACGGAAGTCCCTGCGTGCCCAACGGATATTCTGATATGACTCCACCGGTTTTACATATTTCTTTATATAGCTTTTCATGACACTGCGGATAACAGATGTCTACTCCGCATCCGAGCACGGCATAAGTAAGTCCGCCTGCATCAAGGGCTCCTCTATGACCGCTGCCGTCTATCCCTTCGGCCATACCGCTTATCACAATCAGCCCGCATACCGCAAGCTCTCCTGCAAGTTTTTCCGCAAGCCATCTTCCGTGAGACGTGGCTTTTCTCGCCCCTACTATGGCTATCGCGGGAACTGCAGGCGGCGGCAATTTCCCTTTTACAAATAATGCGCATGGGCTATCGGGAATATTTTTTAATTTTTCCGGGAAATCGCTGTCGCCGCGTAGATACATATGAATGTCCTGATTAACCAGATGATCATATTCTGCGGCAAGCTCGCATGACCGCGATTTAACTTCCGCAAATTTTGTTTGCAAAAAATCAGTAAGTTCCGGAATCGTACTTCTATTCATAATCTCCGCAGGTGAACCGTAGATATCTATTAAGCTGTCTATTATTCCGTTTGAAATTGTCTCAATATTTAATAATTGATACCAGTAATGCCTGTCTGTCATAATTATCCCCAAAACTTTTTATCTACGCTTCTGTAGCTAAGCGCTTCCATCAGATGCTCGGTGCAAATGTCTTCGCTGCCGGCAAGATCGGCTATCGTGCGCGACACTTTTAATATCTTATGATAACCTCTCGCACTTAAATTCATTTTCGTATATACGTCAGCCATAAGTTTTTCATCTGACGGTGCCAACCTGCACCATTTTTTTATCTGTCTTGCACTCATTTGGGAATTGAACAGCGTCTTTTGTCCCTCATATCTTTTTCGCTGAATCTCCCATGCTTTTTCTACCCTTGCTTTAATATCTGCAGAGGACTCGTTTACTTCTTCCGAATCCAGATCGGAATATTTTACCGGTGGTGCCTCTACCGTGATATCAATTCTATCGAGCAACGGTCTACTGATGCGCTGCATATATTTCCGTACTTCATTTTCACTGCAGTGGCATTTATCTCTATCGGGATAGTATCCGCAGCGGCACGGATTCATCGCAGCGCATAACATAAAATCAGCAGGAAATACACTTCGTCCTGTCACTCTCACAACAGACACCAGCTTATCCTCGAGTGGCTGTCTTAATGCTTCAAGTGATGACTTTTGGAATTCCGGCAGCTCGTCTAAGAAGAGGATGCCGCGGTCAGCCAGGGAAACTTCGCCGGGCATTGGGCGCTTGCCACCGCCTATCAAAGCCGGCGCGGATATCGTGTGATGCGGCGTGCGAAACGGTCTCTGCCTTTTTACGGGATTGTTCGGATCGACCAGTCCGCTTACGCTGTATATGCGCGTGACTTCAAGGCTTTCATTCCATGTAAGATCAGGAAGAATTGTCGGGAGCCGTCTTGCAATCATGGTTTTGCCTGCCCCCGGCGATCCAATCAGCAGAATGTTGTGCATTCCCGCTGCTGCTACCTCTGCTGCGCGTCGCATACTCTTCTGTCCGTTCACCTCGGAAAAATCAACGTCATACAGTTCATCAACAACAGATGAAGCAGGGTGTGCCGGATCCTTTTGCACTAACCCTTTCAGTATTGCGCAGACTTCCGTCAGCGTTTCTACACCGGTAACCTTCATCCCCGATACTACAGCTGCTTCTGCTGCATTCGCCTGCGGGACGAAGCAGGCGCTATAGCCCAGTTGCTGTGCTGCAATTACCATCGGAAGGACTCCCGGTATGGAACAGATGCGCCCGTCGAGACTGAGTTCGCCCAGCATTACGATTCCTTCAAAGCTCTTCGGCTCGATTTCCTCGTAAGCGGCCAGCATGCCTACCGCTATCGCCAGGTCGAACCCGGTACCTTCTTTTCGAAGATCGCCGGGAGCAAGATTTATTGTGATGCGCTTTGACGGAAATGAAAACCCTGAATTTCGAAGTGAAGTTCTGACCCTTTCTCTGGCCTCTCTGGTCTCCGGTGATAAATCTCCCACCAAAGAAAAATCCGGAAGTCCTGATGATACGTCTACTTCAACTGTTACGGGTAATCCGTCTATGCCGCAGATGGTCATTGATAATACTTTGGCATACATTTTTTGTTCCTCTGATCAGTGGGCACACGCCCGAAAGATTAAAAGATTTCCGGAATGCTCTGAAAGTTCTTCGAATGAGAACCAAGAAAGAGCGCTTCGGTATTTCACATAGTATAAAAATGATTCGGCAAAGTCAAGCGATGTGACAAATCGTCACATTTTATTTTTTTGCCGAATTCATTTCACTGAATATTATTATCGATTTTTCCTGTATTTATCAGGGTTTGCGGCATCCTTCCGCCTGAATCTCGGCATTTTGCCTTTTGCGAAAATGTGACGCCGTGATTACAAAATTAAAAAGCCGCACCTTCTCGGTGCGGACTTTTTTTTGGATTTATCGAATGATTTTTTTGAAAATACTGATCTGCGGAATAATTGGCGTTATCTTTGACGTTGTAACAGTTTTTATACTTGATACTGTTTCTTTAATGCCTTTTTCTATTTTTTCCACAGTCTGCTTAATAGCGGAGCCTATTGCCGAAATAGTAGTCTTTTTGACATTTTTCTCAATAGCGGAAGTCGCAATATCAAGCTTCGCCTTCTGCTCTTTTAACTTCTTGGGAAGATTATTTATCCATTCTGCAAATTGTGCCGGGGTAGTGCACTTTTTCAGTTCGCTTATAACTTCATCAAATGGCTGCGCCAATTCGTGATATGCAATAGCTGCCGGATTCACTGTAGGATTCTGCATCGCCTTAATAAGGAGTGGCGCCTGAACATCATGTCCCTCCTGATCCGGATGAACAAATAGTCCCTTTAGGGCGCTGAAGAAATATACTGCTGCCATCATCTGTTCTAAATAAGATGCCGTAAGCTCGCCGTTTTCATCAAAATCCATCAGCTTATCCAGGCAAGCGACATCGCTACTCAAGGAAATAGAATTAAAATCCTCCGGCAGTTCATCCAAGAGACGGCTAAGGTTGATTGTACTGGTATTTTTCAGTGCCTCCATCACGCCCCTCGCATGTGCATCTGCCTTCTTATATGCCTCAGATTCCGTATTCTCATGGTCTGTCCATTTTCCGTTGTTATAAACTGTATATAGGATATTGCGGGAAACGTTTATGTCCTCTGCCATCGCCTCGCCGTATGTATGAGCGTGTTTTACGTTGTCAACATAATAATAACGGGTCGAATTGGGAGAAAGTACCTTCATATAAAGATTAGCTATGTCGAAATATACACCCAAAATATCTCCCAGCGGGATATAAAACACTGCATCACCAAGATTGAAGCTGAGCTTCATATACTGCACAGGATTGGTCAGACCCATAATATACAGTTCTAGGTCAGGATTAATCTCATAAAGGGTTTCCACAGTCCTGTCAAAATGTACCATCTGTGCTGCAAGTAGATATATAAAGTTATCTAAGATTTTCGATACGATATCCAGTGTGCCGTTAGCGGCATTTACGGCCTCTTCGCCGAACATCTTTTTAAGCGCTTCCTGCTGTGTTTCTGTAAGACCGTTCACAAACTCTTTTAGTGCCTCTTTGGTGCTTTCTGTAAAGAGCTGACCGACAAGATCCTTCGCGCGTGCAGCAATCGGCATGATTTTATCGAGTTCATTGCCTGTAAATAACTGATTGATGTCTACGCTGTATTTCTGCTCACCGTTATCAAGAATGGAAATGATATTTTGCAGTAGCACCATAGTAACCCCGGAGTATCCCATCTGTATGGAAAGTACATCCGATTCTTCAGCAATACTCATATATGCATCAATGTCGTCCTGCTCCCAACGCCCAAACTCTTTTTTAAAATAATCATCTCCCTCATAATCGGTCAAGAATGCGTAGAGGTCCGTAAATCGGCCTCCGGGAAGCGCTCCGCACTCAGTATTCGATGATTCTTTCAGATTCAGTTCATAAGAATACCCCATCGCCTTAGCAACCTGCTCAGGAAATGTCTTTATAGGCTCCAAGTAATTATTCTTCTTCACGAAATTATAAGTCATTGAATCGCCGAAGAATGAATATTTCTTCTGCGGTTCCTGCTGCCCAGCCATTGCAGGCATTGCCCATGCGCTTAAAAGAAATGCTGCAGTTAATACCAGAGGTAATACGCGTTTGATTGGCTTTATTGTTTTCATAATTGCACCTTAAAAAGTATACTATTTGTAAAATAACCTTTTTTACTTTTATTATTTTAACATATCTTGTCAAAAATGCAATCATTTACGGTGTCCTGGCAACGTAGTGCTGCTTTTTTGACAACCCGGCATTTTGCTTTCGCGTAAAAGTGACGCTGGCGTCACAATGCCGTTGCCATAGCGTCCGTTCATCTTCTCCAGCATGCGGTCTATGCGCTCCTGCTTTTCGTATGCGGCATGGTCGGTAAACAAATCCTGCTGCACCGGTGTATCCGCGGGGATAAGCTGCACTGCGCGCACCGTAACCGCGCGAACTGCCTGAGGCCATCTGTAACCTTCCGCAAATATCTCTCTGGCCCTTCTTGCAATAATCATCGGACTGGCGGTTGCCACTTGAAGCCTGCCTTGATATTGGTAAAAGTCTAACAATGAATCACGTATAACGACCTGAATAGAAGTTGCCATAAGTCCGTATGCACGAAGCTTATATCCCACATCCTGAGAAAGCTCGAGTATGACGCGCCAGACTTCTTCTTCATCTATTAAGTCGGCTACGCAGGTTACACCATGTCCTACGCTCTTAACAGGATCATTGCTATCCCAAAGAGCAACCGGAGTAGTGTCAAGGCCTCTTGCATAATCCGATAGCATAAGTCCGTGAACACCGAACCATTTTTTCATAAGCTCCGGATCAATGGCTGCCATATCTCCGATTGTTTTTATGCCGTACTTGCGTAGGCGCTCTTTGGTTGCGCGTCCTACGAATAATATATCTGAAGCCGGAAGCGGCCATACTTTCTCTTTAAAATTCTCTCTGGAAATGCAGGTAATTGCATCAGGTTTTTTCATATCCGATCCAAGCTTGGCAAAGGCCTTATTAAACGAAACTCCGATGCTGACTGTAAGTCCGAGTTCGTCCTTAATGCGATGCCTTATCTCTCCTGCAAGAGCCATAGGTGAGCCGTCAAATCTCTCTAATGCTCCCGTAACGTCAAGCCAGCATTCATCCATGCCGAAAGGCTCTACGCGGTCTGTATAACTGCAGTAGATAGCCTGCGCTCTCTTACTGTAGGCGACATATTGATCATAATGCGGGTGAACAATAATAAGACCGGGGCAGCAGGATGCAGCCTGCCAGTTAGGCATACCTGTAGTCACGCCTGCCTTTTTGGCAAGCTCTGACTTGGCAAGAACTATGCCGTGCCTGTCTTCGGCGGATCCGCATACTGCAACAGCCCGCCCGGCAAGGGAGGGATCAAGAGCCATCTCTACCGAAGCAAAGAAGCTGTTCATGTCGCTGTGTAATATATGTCTATCCATAGTTTTTATTTTAGCGAACATTTGTTCGCAAGTCAAGTACATAATAGTCTGTGCAACAAAAAAAGAACCCATGACATGGGTTCTTTTAGCCGTGCGTGGGAAGATTCGAACTCCTGACCTTCTGATCCGTAGTCAGACGCTCTATCCAGCTGAGCTACACGCACAGAGCGTAACTTTCATTACGCAAGATGTGATTATAAGTCGTAAGACCTTAAATGTCAAGCGGTCTTATGAATAAATCCTCTTAAGAATAGCAAATCTGGGAAGGCCGTCCTCGTACTCAAGCTTGGTCTCGCCCTGGATAAGCGGCAGTGCATAATCAACAAATGCAGGGAGAATATTGTTCTTCTCGTCGGTAATCCAATCCAGCGGGAACTTCTTTTCATCATTTGCAACTGCTTCAAGAGGAAGCAGAACCGGCTCGCAGGTGTATCCGTTCTTACGCTCGCACTTGAAGCCTACCATCTTATCGGAATCACCCTCAAGCATTGCTTTAACTGCAACTTCGCCGGACATGCGTGACTCGTTGATGTCTGTGAGTGAAGCGCAATGTGCAGCGCAGCGCTGAAGCAGACTGAGCTCAATGGGACGTACCTTGCAACCGAGACGATCTGCTACGGCTGAAGTAAGCTTAGCGGCAAGACCGCCGAGCTGAGCGTGACCAAATCCGTCAGTTGCAGAAGCTTCAGCCTCTGATACAAAACGGCCGTCAGCATAGCGAAGACCTTCTGATACAACTGCTATGCAGTCACCGCGGGTCTTATATGTGTGCTCAACATCGTTAAGGAACTGATCCATATCGAAAGCAACTTCGGGAAGATAGATGTAATCTATGCAGCGATCTTTAATATTTGCAAGAGCTGCTGCTGCGGTAATCCAACCGGCATGACGACCCATACACTCGATAACGGTAACGCAGCCTGAATCATATACCTTGGCGTCACGCGCTACTTCCATCATACTGGTAGCGATGTATTTTGCTGCTGAAGCATATCCGGGGCAATGATCCGTACCGGTAAGGTCGTTATCGATTGTCTTCGGAACGCCCATAACGCGGCATTCATAGCCAACCTTCTTCATATATTTTGAAATCTTATTGCAGGTATCCATTGAATCATTTCCACCGTTGTAGCAGAAATAACGTACATTGTACTTCTTGAATATCTGAAGTATACGCTTGTAATCCGTATCGTCTACTTCAGAATCTGCCAGCTTGTAGCGGCATGAACCGAGTACTGATGAAGGTGTGTACTGAAGGCGCTCAAGTTCCTTATCATCTTCAAGATCAAAAGTAATGAGCTGATCATTAAGTACGCCCTTGATTCCGTGATGCGCACCGTATACCTTGGTAATGCACTCTGCATCTAAAGCCGTACGTACTACGCCGTATACGCTTGAATTAATAACTGCTGTGGGTCCGCCCGACTGGGCAACAATAAGTGTTCCTCTAAGTTCTGACATGATATTCTCCCTATATTTTTATTAATAACGATTTTATTATAGCAAGCCTATTCGGAAATACTATTAAATATTATTTATGCATAACAATAAAATGCATATAAACCTAAAAAAAGCTCCCTACGGGGAGCTGATTTTCGTGCCCCGGAGCAATCCAAATCCGAACTGATTTTATCACTGTTCAACGCTTCCTGCAAGTCCGCAAATGTGATTACCTTTTCGCCTTCCTTGTAGTTGAAGGTAATGACCATTTTGTCATCGTACAGGAAAATGGCGTTTATAAAGGTGTC
The DNA here is from genome assembly GCA_045600025.1 of Lachnospiraceae bacterium. Classification (GTDB taxonomy): domain Bacteria; phylum Bacillota; class Clostridia; order Lachnospirales; family Lachnospiraceae; genus UBA3774. The sequence goes on along the minus strand of JAZRXC010000007.1, from coordinate 1,667 downwards.
GATGAGCATTTTGTGATGGGATTTCTGCGTTACATCCAGCTTGCGGAAGCGATGCAGCCAGAATGTCATAAACTCGGCACTGCTGCTAGGTCGGTCATTTTTCTTGTTGGGAGCCTCCCAAACCCTGATAACATTGCAAAGCAATGGCTGCGCACCTTCGGCGCTTTGTTTTTAAAGATAATAAGAATTACACTCTTTTCGAAATGTAGGAAAATCTTTTTTGTGTGACAAATATTGAAAAGGCGGTGAGGGCATTGCCCCCACCGCCTTCAATCGATTAGTTCTCGGTGACAGTTGTTCCATTGTACTGGTAGTTGTGTATTGTTCTGTTGCCGTCCGTCACGCGGATCAGGAACGCCCCAATCTGGCTGTTTGACGTCACCGTGCTGCCGGTTGCCCAGCTTGCGCCGTTGTTGGTTGAGTACTCTACTTTACCAACCGTTGTTCCGGTTGCACGAACCGTAATCGTTGCGGTGTAGGTGGTAGTCATCATACCATTCCAACCCCAACCGCCATAGCCGCCCCATCCACCGTATCCCCACGGATTGGAAGAAGACTGCTGCGTTACAGAGACGTTCACTTCAATTCTTATGGCAGCCGGATCATAGGCGCCGCACTTCTCGCAGATGTGGTTTGATGCGTATTCGCAGTCATCGGTTTCCACATGACCGCAGTTTGTGCAGACACGAGAGTGTGTACCATTCTTGTTATCGGTCCACTTGCCATATGTGTGCATATCGCTGGTGACCTTTGTGATGAAGCCTGCGTTGCTACCGTTGGAACTCGTGGATGTGCGGAAGCTGCCGTTGGAGTATGTAAGATAGTAGGTCGTGGTCGTTGTGGTGTTGCCGCCCCAGCCGTAACCGCCCCAGCCATATCCGCCGTAGCCGCCCCACGGGTTGGAGGAAGAAGTGGACGTTACGGAAGTAGTAAATGTATTATTGGAATACGTCCATGTGAACGGGGTTTCAGAATAACTGAATGCGTTGTTTGCGAATGCAAGGTATCTGCCGTCTGCACCCTTGATCGTCCAGCCGCTGCCGGACTGCGCAAACGTGAATTCGCCCAGTTCATTTCCGCCCAGAGTAAAGATCAGTTCGCCCGCCGTCAGGGACACATTCTTCCTGCTGATGCATTGCGGGATATATTCGGGGTCTTTCTCCGGGCAGCGAGTGCACTGTCCGTCCACAAAATCATGTCCCTTTGCGTCCGTGTAGGTGTCCACATAGCTGTCGCCGCAGGCGCAGGTATGCGTGGTGTAGCCTTTTTCGGTGCAAGTGGGATCGGTGACAACTTCAGCATAGTTGTGCTCATGCCCCTCCAGAGATACCGTCAGCGTTACGGGAGCAAGTACTGCGGACGCCGCAGGCGCGACCTTGGCCACGCGGGTGGTGTTGATGGTGCTGCCCACGTTCTTCGCCACGCAGCGGATCTGCAGGCCGTTCATGGGATAGAGCGCGGTGGTGGAATAGGTCTTAGCCGTAGCACCGCTGATATTCGTCCACGTCTTGCCGTCAGCGGAGGACTGCCACTGATAACTATGCGCCGTGCAGTTGGCGGTGAGAGTCAGGCCATCGCCCACGGCAACTGTTGTCGCGCCGGTGATTCTGCCGGTGGGGGCGGTAACGGTGAGGTTATCGGAGAAGAAGGCCAGACGCTTGGTGATA
>JAZRXC010000006.1:0-4745 GCA_045600025.1 Lachnospiraceae bacterium | reverse complement strand
TTTTACGCGGTCGGTGATATCTGTGTCACCGCGAAGTCCGTTAACCTGCGCCCAACCCGTAATGCCCGGACGGACCTGAAGTCTTACGCGGTACATCGGAATCTCTTCTGAAAACTTATTTACGAAAAACGGCAGCTCAGGTCTCGGGCCTATGAGAGACATCTGTCCTGCAAATACGTTAAAGAATTGCGGTAGCTCATCCAAACTGAATTTTCTCAGGAATGCTCCGAAAGCCGTACGTCTCGGATCCTCATTCCCGCTCCAGGCGGTATTCTCCTGCCCGGACATACGCATCGAACGGAACTTGAGCATAGTAAATGTCTTGCCGTTTCTGCCCACCCTCTCCTGCTTAAATAGTATCGGGCCGGGGCTTGAGAGTTTTGTGCCGATAGCTGCAATTATCATAATCGGGCTTGTAAGTATTATACCAATTAAACTTGCAAAAATGTCAAAAATTCTTTTTATTCCGGCATACGACGGATCATCCAGCGGCGTGGTTCTGAAATTGAGTAATTTTATATCTCCGATTTCTTCTATAGATGCCTGAGATGACATAACATCGCTGTAGGCCGGTATTACGCTTACACGAAGTCCGTATTTTTCGCAAGTTGCCACTATCTTATTAATGCCGGAAGCTTCGGAAGGTGATAAGGCGGTGATAACCTCGCGAATATCTCCTTGCGATAATATCTCCTCTAATTTATCAATAGTGCCATTGTAAATCGGTATTTCATCCGAAGGCGTCTCAGCAAGATAACCGCATAACTTGTACTCGGCATAATTCGGGTTATCAAGTGCGCTGACAAATCTGGCTGCAATCTTGTCACTTCCGATAAGAAGCAGATGCTTTGATCCATTATAAAATCTACGGCGGAGATATTTTTTCCAAAGCGCTCTGAGAATAAAATCCAATACACATAGCAATACTCCGGTAAGACCAATCACGATACGTGAGTAGTCAATTCCGGAGTATGTGATGTAAAGATAAAATGCCGTCAACGCTTCCATCGCAAGAACCTGTACAAATATGCTGACAGCTTCTTTTAAATATCCGCGTTTCATAATATCGCTCAGAGTGTTACCGAATATAATAACCAGCACATCCAGCAGAGTCATTACGATAATTATTCCGAGCCAGATTGATTCTGAATAAGGATTGGAGATACCGAATCTGATAACGTATGCCAATACAAATGCAAGTTGCATGGCAATTACGTCAATTACAATAAAATCAATATGCTGTATCCATCCCTGAGATTTCTTCATACATACATTTTACTGTTTTTTATCCATTTCGGCAATAAGCTTATCAATAGTATTTAAAGCTTCCGTAGGAAGGTGGTCATAGCCGCCGTTAACAAAATCGCGGTCTTCGATGAATTTACTACGTGAGCTAAGTGAATTACGAAGAGAACGGAAATATGCTCTATCCTTCATGTCAGGAACAAAACCCTTTACTTCCATAATGCTCATCTCTTTAAAAGGCCACCATCTCTTAAACTTTGCCTTGCCATCTACTATTGCCTCGATACATCCGAGCGTAATGTCCGGTGTAATCTTGCGGTCTATGAAGTGACCCGTATTGATGATATAGCACTCGACATTTTGCTTATTAAAAAGATCAAGGAACTTATTGTAATCCAGCTGAAGCGGATAAGTACGGAAAGGATTTGCATAAGGCACATAAATGAGTGAGCTCATGTCTTCACCTTCAGCAAGATGCTCTGCTGTTGAGTGCTTGGTCGCAAGTGTCGCTCCCATAACAGCTGCAAGCTCAGGATTGTTTATCTTAACGATAGGCGGAAGCACAGGGTCTTTCATAATCCAGAATATTGCGTTAATCGGCTCTTCTATTTTATCAACTCGGTTAGGTGACCAGAGTTTTTCTTTTATTGCACGGCCGTTACCATTTCTTATATCTTCAGTAACACAGACTATCTTACCCTTGTTATCGACTGTTGCACCGACATTCTGCATAGTAAGAAGATACTTCGTTGCATCACAGTCCAGCGGATAATCGGCAGTTTTATCAAAATATGTAGGTTCCAGCGCTATCGAAGCACCGGTTTTGGTGTCTATAATAAATGCATCGTCGTGAAGAATTGTTACATCATACTTATCATGATGACGGTTATGGGTAATGGTGGATTTACCGGAACCTGACAGACCGAATACACCGAGGACAAATTTTTTGCCGCCCTTCAGGTTGTAGCGTTTCTGACCGCCATGGCAGCTGCAGTAGCAATGTCTGTTCGCGATACCCCATGCCAAAGTTAAAGTGCCCTTTTTATATTCGCCGAAATATCTCATGCCGAGAATTGCAGCGCAGTTAAGCTCTGAATTAAAGTATGCAAGTCCGTCCGGATAATCGGGATGCATCCAATCAGGATCAGTGAATACATAAATATCACCTTCTCTTTTAATAACCTGTGAATTTGCATACATTTCATCGTAAAAAGGTGTACATGGCTGGAAATTAAGCATCCAGGAATAGAGCTGATTTTCAAATCCCTGAGGCACAAGCAGATGCGCTTTAACCATGAAATCCGAATCGAGTCCTATATAGCATTCTGCACGGTACATTTTTGAAAAACGTGAATCATATACCGCTTCCATTACTATCTTATCAAGAGCATCTTCATCTACATCGGGTTCACCTGCTACTCTTCTTGCGCTTGCAGTACGTCCTACTATCGCTCCATCATTGCTGATAAGAATCTTTGCATCATCCGGAAGACCGATGTGCTCGGGTTTATATATTTCCATATCCGTTACTATGGTGCCGGGAGATCCCGCTGCAAGTGCATAAGCTTCAGCAACCGTTTTAACCGGGACTACATTATTGCCGTAAAATGCTGTCTCGATTATGGTTCTGAGCTTGCCCATAGTGCAGTTCTGCGGGCCGATTTTTTCTCTTTTGAAATTCGATAGTGTTGCCATATATAAACTCCTTTTAGCTTAAGTATTCTAAAACTTTATCTTTCATTTGCCCCGCTGCACATACATCCTTATGCAAAACGGGAGCATCTTTAAGCATCCTTACTTCTTCCGGTACGGGTTTTTTTGACATCAGCGATACACTGTCTGCCATGGCAAAATCATCATCGGAAATATCCTGCGGCGCAATTGCATTAAGGACCGCACGGTTGAATTTGAAGGGACTGGCCGTTGATACTACAAGCATATGAAAATCGGAAGTGGTCCCGCATGCCAGGTCTACGCTTTCGGCATCGAAATAATTAGCTGCTGATGAAGCAACTGCCGTATGCGGATCAAGTACGTATCCGGATTCGTTATACACACGTTTAATCTCCATAAGCGTGTCTTCTTCGCTTGCGTAAGCAGCTGTAAAAGTGCGAAGCTTCAATCGCTCTGCCACGGTTAATGTATATGTACCGGATTCCTTAAGGCTGTTCATAAGAGACACACATCTTTCAGGATCATTTCCCGTAATCTCAAAGATAAGACGTTCAAGATTACTGCTTACAAGTATATCCATAGATGGTGATGAGGTTGTGTAAAACTCTCTGTTTTTATCGTATGTGCCAGTGGTAAAGAAATCATAGAGAACCTTGTTTTTGTTTGATGCGCATACGAGAGCCTTTATCGGAACTCCCATCTGCTTGGCATAGTAGGCTGCAAGAATATTACCGAAGTTGCCTGTCGGAACTGTGATATTTATTATTGTGCCTGCCGCTATTACCCCTTCGGAAACAAGTCTCGTATATGCCCATACATAATACGCAACCTGTGGAATCAGGCGTCCGATATTAATAGAATTTGCAGAACTCAGGCGATAACCGCGCTTTGATAATTCTTCAGTTAATTCTTTATCGGCAAATATTGACTTCACTCCGGTTTGTGCATCATCGAAGTTGCCTTCTATACCGATAACCTTAACATTGGCTCCCGGCTGAGTTATCATCTGAAGTTTTTGAATATTGCTTACACCATCATTCGGGTAAAATACTATTATCTTCGTACCGGGAACATCTGCGAATCCGGCCAGTGCAGCTTTTCCCGTATCACCCGATGTTGCCGTAAGTATAACAATCTCATCTTTGACCTGCTGCTTCTTTGCAGATAACGTAACCAGATGCGGCAGAACTGAAAGTGCCATATCCTTGAAGGCAAGTGTGGGGCCGTGAAACAGCTCTAAATAAAAGATACCGCCTTTCTTTACTATTGGCGCTATCTGCGGGGTATCGAATTTATTATCATATGCGGCATCAACACATGCGCGGATTTCCTCTTCATCGAAATCAGTGAAAAAGAGCTTAAGTACCTCGCATGCAATTTTTTTATAATCGCAATCTGAAAGATACTTCAGGACTTCATTTCTGCGTTTTGCTATTGATAAGAAATCCTCCGGAGCTGCCCCCATTCCGAGACTTTCACTCATATCGGATATCTTGGGCATATGGCAAGGAACATACAGTCCGCCATCGGGGGCTATTCCATCCAATATAGCCTTAGAAGCTGATACAGAATAGGCATTACTTCTTGTACTTCTGTAAAGAATATCTTTCATTTTATCACCGAATTTTTTTATATATTTGAATCAATTTTTTTGATTATATAACTGCGAGAAATTATAGCACCATTCACTTATCAATGCAATCAACTGCACTGTTATTACGGTTATATAATTAAAAAAACGGCAATAAAAAAGCCACGCTTTATTTTAGTAAGCGTGGCTTTAAAAAAGCTAATTATGATTAATACATGCCGTCCATTCCTGCGCC
>JAZRXC010000005.1:0-11247 GCA_045600025.1 Lachnospiraceae bacterium | reverse complement strand
TATTGATAAAAGCGTCTTGCCGTAATTTGCCCCGTAATTGTTTTTCAGGCCTTCTTCGCTGATGGCCATATTGTATTTTATCTGGGGATCAAGTATTGGCTTAAATTCCTTCCAGTCAGCGCCAGTGGCAAAATTCCATATATTCTCGACAGTTAATACGCTTCTGTCGGTTCTTGTATCGGAGCTTTCTTTATTAAGCGGTTTATCAAGCAGTATTTCTCCGTTTTTCTCAATATAAACTATATTCGTGTGATAATCTGCTATTCTTACCTTTGCATAGCTTTCACCGCTTTTTACGGCTACTACGATATCGAGCATCCGTCCGCTCGTTGCATGGCTTAATTTTACCGGTACAGTCGCTAAGAATTTTTTCATCTGGGCGATTTCGGCATCGGTTACTTCGGAAAGCACATTCAATAGCTTTTCGCTTTTTCCTCCGACTATGCCTATCGCCGCAGCAGCATCTATGCCTTTAGTATGATTTGTAAATGGTACTATTACGCTTTTGACATTTTTTATTATGCTTTCGCTTGCTTGTACCTCAACATAATCCGGCACCTGCCCGAGTATTTCTCTTGCTTTGGCCGCGCATAGAGCGACCGCTATCGGCTCCGTACATCCTGTTGCCGGAACAAGTTCTTCTTTTAATATGTTTATAAAAGTGAAATTGTCCATTTTTAAGCCCTCTATAACTTTCTAATGACATTATTAATTATAACACAAAAGAGGGAACGTTTGTGGACGTTCCCTCTGCTTTTTTGCAAATATTGCATTTAATTATTTAGTTCTCTTGGATATCATCCTCTTGGTTGCCATCTCCTTCGTTCTCACCAGTGGCTGTCTTCTTCTTCATATAGTAGAATGCTCCTCCGGCGAGGGCGATAACTCCAACACCGACCGGGATAATCCAGCTCCAAGGGCTGCTTTCCTTCGGTTCTACATAATTGGGGTCAGGAGCTCCGCAATTCTTACATACTCCATCGATATATTCATGTGCAAGTATATCTATATCTTTTCCTGCAGCAATCAACTCGCCGCAATCCTTACAATATGTATCTCCGGTGTATCCCTTGCTTTCACATGTTGCTTCTTTTTCGCCTTCCAGATAAGTATGCTCATGTGCACACTTTTCGTCTTTCTGCTCTGATACAACTGTTACATTACAAGTCGCTGTCTTTGCACCATTTACTGTGGTTACAGTGATTGTTGCCTGTCCTTCACCGGCTGCGGTAATAATGCCGTCTTTTACAGTTGCAACTTTACTGTCGCTCGTGCTCCACTCAACATCCTTGATTGTTGCATTCGCAGGTTCTATGGTTGCCTTAATCGTCAGGGTTTCTCCGACTTTGAGCGTAGCAGCCTGTGTGTCAAGTGTTACTGAGGTTACATCTATATCGTCTTGGCTCTTAGCAACAACTGTAACTTCACATGATGCAGTCTTGCTACCGTCAACTGTAGTGACTTTAACCTTAGCTGTGCCTGGTGCTACTGCTGTAAGTCTGCCGTCTGATACCTTTACAACTGATTTATCACTAGTTGACCAGGTTACATTCTTGTTTGTTGCATTGCTGGGAGCAACAGTAGCTGTCAGAGTCTCAGATCCACCCACAGCCAAAGTCAATGAAGACTTGTTTAATGATACTCCGGTTACACTGACAGATGATGAACCGCCTGTTACTGTGAACGTTGTCGTTGCCGATGATGCTGAAAGCAGAGCTGCTTCTGTGCTATCCTGCGCACTCATATTGCGTACACCGAGAGTATAAGTGCCTGCTGGTAAGTTCGAAGGAATTGCAAAAGTTATTACGGCAAGTTCTGATACTGACTTCGTGTTACTGCCATTCATCCATGCAAAGCGGCCTTCGCTTACGTTTGTTGAGAGTTCTTTATCACCGTCATCAATTTTTGATATGGTAATCTTTGAATCGGATGAATATGCTTCTCCACTGAAAGATACCGGTACAATTGAAGACTTTGTACTAACCGTCATCTTAACTGTGCTAGGCAGATTGCCTGCTTCAGCTGAAGATTTGTCAAGGCTGAGTGATATACCTGTAGTGCTTACCGGTGAACTGCCTGTTACTGTGAACGTTGTCGTTGCCGATGATGCTGAAAGCAGAGCTGCTTCTGTGCTATCCTGCGCACTCATATTGCGTACACCGAGAGTATAAGTGCCTGCCGGTAAGTCTGAAGGAATAGCAAATGTTATTACAGCAAGTTCATCTACAGACTTACTGTTACTGCCATTCATCCATGCAAAGCGGCCTTCGCTGACATTTGAAGTAAGTTCTTTATCGCCGTCATCAATTTTTGATATGGTAATCTTTGAATCGGATGAATATGCTTCTCCACTGAAAGATACCGGTACAATTGAAGACTTTGTACTAACTGTCATCTTAACTGTGCTAGGCAGATTGCCTGCTTCAGCTGAAGACTTATCAAGGCTGAGTGATATGCCTGTAGTGCTTGCAGCAAAGCTGTTTACTGTCAAGCCCATGGTTAACAATAGACAGAGTACTATGCTTATTATCGCTTTGAGTTTTTTCATAATAAATGCTTCCTTTGTGTATTAGTTCCAATTAAGTGACGTGTTATTTACCCATGACATCATAACTGCTGTTGCATCTGCCATATTAACACCGTCTGTGCCGTTAACATCTGCCGCAAATGACTTAATGCCCTTCAGCTCTGTGTTATTTACCCATGACATCATGACTGCTGTTGCATCAACCATGTCGACTTCACCGTTGAGGTCCATATCGCCCATGAGGCCTATCGTTATACTAAAGTCTCCGGATACCTTTGATAAATCATATGCGTATGTGCCATCGGCCTGCTTTGTTGCTGCTATGCGTGAATAATTGCCGTCGGAATCTTTTGCAAGAACAAAGCATGCTCTGCTGCAATCGATAACAAGTGTCTCACTGTCTTTGAATGAAACTTTTGAATTCAATGCATAGTTAATATCGATAGTCGGATTTTCTCCGGGCTGAGGTTCAACGGATCCTTCTACAGAATAGAAGGTTACGGTCTGTGATGCCTCATTTTCTGTATAGAATGCGCCATTGTTTGAATCGTAATATACTACAAATGTCGCACTCTGGTCCTGACCGCCGATCTGGCTCAGGATACCATTCTTATAACTCCACTGGAAATACGGAAGTGTTGATGCATCGCTATACTTTTCTTGTGTTGTAATCTCAGCCGGCTGAGTTGAGCCGCTCTCATCAGATACACGTGAAAGCATATATCCGTTGTTCTTAATAACATAGTCTCCGGCCTTATCTGTACCTGCCGCTGATGAAAGTTCCCATGTCATTGATGATATATTGCCATTAGTAATGAAGATGCCGTCTTTATCAACAGATACAGGTGTTGCGGATATCTCACCGTTATTGTTGGTAAGTGCATAACCATTAGATACGATGATGTACTTGCCTCCGGCTGCAATCTTGTCAGCTTCCTCATATGACTGACCCTGTGCTTCTTTGTAAGTTACGGATACGGTAATGTCCTTGGTAACATTTTCAACCTTGAAGGTATTTCCTACTACTGTAATTGACTTGCCGTCAACCAGAACTGTATCTATCTCATACTTTGCATCAGGTGTGATTTTAAATGTCTGAGTTCTGCCTTCCTTTACGGTAACTTTGCCGCTCGGTGAGATAGTTCCGTGCGCACCGTTAGTTACTGTGATGGTATGAGTAACTGCCGGAGTAGTGCCCTTAATCTCAACCTCAGCGCCTGTGCCTACGACATTACCATTTGCATCGTAATATGTAAGTATAACGGAATCGCTCTCAATCTGTGCAACGAGACCTTTTCCTTTTACATTAGCGCTTGCGCCATACTCGCTATCGCTCATGCAACCTGCTGCTGCGTAAGTGAAACTGATATCTGTGTTATTAATCTTGTCTGTATATACTTTATCATAGTGATCATTGCTACCGCTGTGGTTGTGACCCCAGAGGAAGAATATCGTGAGGCCGTAGTCATCAGAAGCGCTGTTGAGTGCAGCGATTAACTTTGATGAACCTGCTGCTGCTTTTCCGTCATGGATAGTGGTGCTCTCTCCTGACTGGTTGTTATAGCAATGAAGCGGGAAGTGGGCGAGGATGAAGATAGGTCCACCGAAATCGCTGTGTGAATCAAGGAATGAGCTGAGTGCATTTATATCTGCGTCGCTGTAATTTTCGCTTCCACTTCTTGCACCCATTGAATACAGGATGTAGCTATCCTCTTCTACGTAATCTCCCGGATCAGAATACTTCTTAGTTGTATCGTTTGCATTGTGTGTATAACTTCCGGGATTGAACTCGTGGTTACCGCATACATAGAATCCGCCGTTCAGAACGTTTTTACTACCCTCAACTACGTCCATAACTTCCTGTGCTTCATTCCAGAATGAGCTGGAAGAGCCGCTGGCAGGACCCATGTCTCCGGAAAATCCCATCATGTCAAAAGGAGCGTCGTTCTTCTCGGCTAAAGTATTAATCCATTTGTTAAGACGATCAGCAGAAGATACGCTACCGCTTCCGTTATGAACATCAGAAGAGAAAGCAAGGTATGTAGTTGTAATCGGAGCGGCAGGATCGGTTACCGTAACCTTACACTCTGCATATATTGTCTCAGAAAGCTTAGCAGTAATAGTAGCTGTACCTGCTGCAACTGCTGTAATCTCGCCGTCCTCAACTGTTGCAACCTTAGTATCAGAACTTATCCAGGTTACGGTATCCTGAGATCCGATAACCGTTGCAGTAATTGTCTTCTTCTCTCCGATAGGAAGTTTAACACTGGTATCGGACAGAACAACACTCTTACCAACAGTCAGGTTGATAGTAGCTTTTCTTTCGTACTGTTCGCCATACTCGGTGTTGTTATTGGAAATAGTTATAACAGTCTTTCCTTCTTTTTCTCCTGTTACAGTAAATTCAGCTGTGTCGCCTGCAGCAATTTCCTTTGAGGCAGGACTTATTGTTGCAATACTTGTATCGCTGGATTTTACAGTAAACTCATAAGACTTGTTGTTCTCTGAGCCATTTTTAACTTCAATCTTAAGTGTTTCTTTTTCGCCAACAGCAGCACTAACCGTAGGGTTGTTTGTCGCGGGTGTTACACTGATTTCCTGCTCTTCAGGCTCTTCGGGCTCGGCAGACTCGCCAACTGTAAGATTTATTATAGCTGTGTAAGTACTTCCACCTGTATTTGTACCTGTACATGTAATGGTTGTCTGACCCTCTTTAATGCCCTCGACGAAAACGCTACCTTTACCATTATTTGCTGCAATCTCAATCTCTCCGCCAAATACAACCTTTGCAGTTTCAGAATCTTCTGATACACTTGTATATTTCTTGTCAGCTTGGCTGACATTTTCAATTTCTATCTCAAGTGTTTTGCCAACACCAATCTTGGCAGATACTTCAGCAGTTTTATTTGGTACAATTTTAACGGTGTCATCTGCTGTGGGTGCTACGGGCTCTTCTGGCTCGGTAGACTCGCCAACTGTAAGATTTATTACAGCTATATAGGCGTCACCAGAACCTGATCCGGTACATGTAATTGTAGTTGTACCCTCTTTTACACCCTTTACAAATACACTGCCTTCGGCTGATTTTGCCAAATCGAAATTACCGCCAAATACAACTTCAGCAGTTTCAGGATCTGCAGATACGTTTGCATATGACTTGGAATTACCTGTACTGCCGTTTTTGAGTTTTATCTCAAGTATCTTACCAACACCAATACTTTCAGTCTTGGTGGTCGTATTTTTATTTGATGTAATCTCTACAGTTTTATCTGCTGTGGGTGCTACTGGCTCTTCAGGCTCTTCGTAATCGCCAACAATCACGGTAATCTCAGCAAAACATTTGTTATCAGTAGAAGCAATGGAAATTGTTGTCTTGCCTTTAGCGATTCCCTTTACATAGATGTTACCTTTTGTCGACTGTGCTAACTTAAGTTCTGCACCAAATATAACCTCGGCAGTATCCGGTGCTTCAGACACGCTTTCATAAGTCTTATCACTGGAACTACTTCCGGTTTCAAGCTCTATCTTAAGTATCTCATCAACATCTATATTTACTTCTTTTTTAGCCGGCGTATTCATAGTCGCCTTAATTGCTATAGTTTCTGTTGCAGTAGGCTCTTCTGGCTCTACATACTCACCAACAGTCAGGTTGATGGTACCTTTTCTTTCGCCATTCTCTGCATTGTTGGAGATATTGATAACAGTCTTTCCTTCTTCTACGCCAGTAACAGTGAATTCAAAAAATCCTTTTCCTGCAATAAGTTGCGAAGCGTGACTTACAGTTGCAACAGTCGTATCACGTGATGTTACAGTAAATGTATAATCAGATGATGAACCATTTGTTACTTTAATCTTCAGAGTACCTTCTACATCAACTTTAGCATTAACCGTGGGGTTGTATGTAGTAGGTGTAATCTTTACAGTTCCTTCTTCCGGCTCTTCAACTGTCAGGTTGATAGTTGCCTTTCTTTCGCTTTTACTATTGTTATTGGAAATAGTTACTGTCGTCTTACCGCTTTTAAGACCTGTTATATCGATATTTTTTGTAACTCCGTGATCTATATCAATAGACGTCGGATTCGACGAGGCCACGGAATCATCACTAAAGCTTATGGTAAAATTATAATCACTGCTTGAACTATCGTTTTTTATCGGGACAGTAAGTGTATCACCGACATCAATACTCGCATCCACTTTTGGTGAATTAGAAGATGCTGGTGTGATAGTTGAAATTGTCCATCCCTCACCAAATACCGACATGGGAATCAGTCCGAGTATAAGTACGAGAGAAAGCACTACGCTTAATAGCTTTCTCTTCATAGTCCCGGTTGTCTGACGACGTCTTGATGTCCCTCTTATTTTTTCTCTCCGTAACGTCATAAATAACCCTCCTTGATATGATAATAAACGGGAATTTTTTTAATAGTAAATAAGACACCCCCCCCCCCGCATAGGGGAGAAGTGATTACGTGTACCTTATCATATGTGCTTTCAGACCGTCTACTTTCAAAAACTAACAATAGTGCACATTACTTGCAATCAGTTAATCTTTCTTCAAAATGTCCAATTTTTTACCGCAGATATAATTGACGTTTTTACATAAAAAACCGACATATCCTGCGTTGTGCCAAATATGTCGGTTTAATCGTTTCTGTAAATGATAATAATCAGTTTACTCTGTTTTGTTCCTTGCCGCTCAAAAAGCCATCAATGTTCTTGATTGTAGTCTTTAGGGCTCTCTGCCTACATGCGATTGATGTCCATGCCATGTGCGGGGTAATGATGCAATTAGGTGCCGTAAGAAGCGGATTATCAGGGGACATCGGTTCCTGCGTTATAACATCTGTGGCAAATGCTCCGACTTTTCCGGATACTAAAGCATCGACCATATCCTGCTCATGTATCAATGCCCCGCGAGCAGTATTTATTATCCATACTCCGTCTTTCATCTTAGCGATGCTTTCGCGGCAAATGAACCCACGGTTATCCTTCGTCGCGCGGCAATTCAGCGAGATGATGTCCGCCTCAGCATATATCCTGTCAAGGCTGACACCTTCAGTATAATGCGGGCCGTAGGCGATGACATTCATGCCGAGCGCTTCAGCTATCTTGGCCACTTTCTTACCTATCTTTCCGTAGCCTATGATACCGAGCGTTTTGCCTGCCAGTTCAACCTGCGGAGTGAGCCAATAACAAAAATCCTTACTCTTACTCCAGTCTCCTGCCTTTACGGAACTGTCATGCATACCTATGTGATGAGAAAGCTCCAAAAGGAGTGCTATAGCATACTGAGCAACTGAATCGGTAGCATACTCAGGAACGTTGTATACCGGTATGCCGAGACTTGCGGCATATTCCACGGCCACATTATCATAACCTGTGGCAAGCTCTGTTATCATCTTTATGTTTTTGCAGGCGTCTAATACTTTCTCCGTGATAGTAGTCTTATTGTTCACAACTATCTCGGCATCACCGATGCGCCGTATAGCTTCCTGCTCATCTGCAACGTCAGAAAACATTTTGACTTCTCCGAATCTGTCAAATGCTTCCCAACTTAAGTCGCCGTGATCGATACTACCTGTATCCATGATTACAATCTTCATAGGTGATCCCTTTTTCATCTGTCTTTATATATAAATATTTTAGCATAACCTTACCAATTAAAAAAGACCCACCGGTATGCATCTGCCGGTAGGTCTGTAACATTTTATTGTTCTCTATTAAGTTTATATGCGTTAAATCTGGATTCATACGCTGCTATCATCAAGACAAAAGCAGCAAGACCAATATGCAAGCTAAGGGTAAAATGCACGTTTAAGGGGTATTTTTCTTGTTTGGTTTAGTTTTTCCCCCGTAAATTCATGTTTTTCCTGAATCTTACCATAATATAAAAATCCTACTTGCAAGGTGATATGCAAGTAGGAAATGTCGTGCTTTCACTTCTTTTTTACAACAGGAAGTTCCTCATGCATAGCCTGCAATAGATCCTGCAATAGTTCTCTGTTATCTACATCTTCAACAAGCAGCATTTCACTACCGCCTTCGTACGGCAGTTCCATCTGTGCATCCGGTAACATCGCCACCGCTGCTTTAACCGGCTTAACAAGAAATCTGTCATCGTAGATTCCACCGACAATTTTACCATTATAGTAAATGATGAATTCGCCCATCATTGCCCGGTATGTTATTCCATCCAAGCCTGAAAGCTGGCCCAATATGAAATTCAGGTATTCTTTACTTGATGCCATTTTAACCCCAAATCAATTATTCATTCCATAAGCAACGGTTCTAAATCAATGCCTGACAGATTCACCCGACGTTATTTCCTGATTATCAGGAATCCTTTGACAATCAGCATCGAAAAGCAAAATATCCCTGCGTATGGCTGCCTGGTGAGAATAAACACTGCTGAACAGATAACCATCATTACCATGCCGGTAACGATTTTATGGTTGCTCGAAACAAATTTATCCATACAGCTTATGATCACTCCGAAGATTCCATTTAGTACCGTCATAATAATCAAGCCCCAAAACATATACTTAATCCATTGCTGAATCCCGGTAAGTGACAAAAGAGATACTGCAACGGGAGAATCTGTCCCATTTCCAAATACCGGAATAAAGAGCAGCAATCCGATAAATACATCTAACAGGCTGCAAATAAGTGCAATGAGTTTATGTAAGGAGCGTTCTTTCTCATCTTTTGCTGCTGCCATGATTTCCTCGGAGCATATAAGTTCATCGATTGTCACGGAGAAGAATCTTGATATTTCTTTCAGAGAATCAATGCTTGGATACCCTCTTCCGGATTCCCATTTTGAAACCGCTGTTCTGGACACATAAAGAGCCTGTGCAAGCTCCTCCTGTGTAATTCCCTTTGTTTTTCTCAGTTCTTGTAGTTTTTCATTAAACTCCATTCTACACCTCCGGACTCTGTTCGGATTTTCTTTGCTCTACAAATCCGACTGAGAAATGATACAACTTAAACAGGCCGGTGCTGAGCAGTACAGAACCAATGATATCTGTATACCAGTGAAACCCGGAAAGCAATCTGCCGATAATCATGAATGCTGAAAATGCTGTTGCAAACACATTGACTGTGTTATGAAGTATAACATTTCTGCTTCTTCGGGCTATTTGAAATTTCAAACTTGGCATTACACTTAACACCAGAAGTGTTGTTGATGATGGATATGATGCCTCCTTAAATCCGTTAATCAGTATCGGACGATAGTTTATCGGAATCATTTCAAAAGCCAGGTACGCAAATATGATAATCACATAATATATTCCGAGCAAAATAATATCCGCATCCACCTTGAATAAGCTCTTACGTTTTATAAGCTGCCTCAAACCGATAACGCCAAAGAATCCGCATATACATATGGGTACAAGTCCAAGCCAATCTGTGATGGTATAGAATGTCATGTGAACCCCTGTCAATTTATGAAACCAGGTGTTTATTGTTGCAAATCCGATAGTTGTTCCATTCACTCCAACGGCTTGTATATCGATGGACTGAATAAGAATTGTCCATACTATAAAAGCACTAAGCAGTGTGGTTCCCGCGAACAATTACTTCTTGTTTTCCATATTTCATTTATCCTTTCGCTTTTTCCAAAGATAAAAACGAAAGTATCAAATTAATAAATTCAAAACAAGAAACGCTCTGTCACATAAATGATACGAATAGTGTCATCCGATAAACTTGGATTTGTCACTCCGTTTTGTTGGTTTCAGCAAAGAATTCATCGCATAATGAAACGAATTCTTCCATATTGCTCATCATTGCCGGATGCCCGCCATGCTCAAAGATATGTGGCTTCTTTATTTCATTTTTGAAAATGGACAGCGTTTTCCGATGCATTGATTATTCTGAGATGAATACTCACATACCACCTTATGGCATTCCATTTCAATACTGAAATGCTCCTTTAGAAACTCGACCGATGTAAGAATGGAAAGGAATGAATCCCGCTTGCAGCACCTGGGACCACCGACCTCTCCAATGGCTCCAAGGGATTTTGAAGTCATCTGATTTGAAAGTCCGAACGGTTCATTTGCAAGCGGCGTTGATCCTGAAATGATAGAAATAAACATTCCGGTACTGATTCCGGCACCACACGCTCCCCAGAATCCGCAAGCCCCTCCCGGAACCGATTTTCCTCTGTTTCGCATTTCAATAAGAGCCTTCTCCAAATCAATCTCTCCGCCCGCGTTTTTATATGCTGTCAACAATGCAGATCCAACCATAATGTGATGTTCCGGGCCATGCATATGACAAAACTCCATTGACATCATTTTATTGATAATTTCAATCGGATCTTTTGATGTCTCCGAAAGACACAGTCCCCAAATGCTGTCGATTCCCTGTGTGTGACATTCATTGCAAACATAATGTCCTTTGATGCACCTGGTTTTGCTCATTTCTTTTTTATGGCATATTGCACACTCCATAAGAATATCTTCCTGAAGGTATTCCAGCGGGGCTTTGCAAATTAAGCATTCATCTTTCATATCTGGTCTCCATATTATCTTGTAGCTCATCTTCAGCGTATAAGCAATTGCTTTCAACAACTTATTTCAGTCCCGTTCAAAGTGACATCCAAAGCGAAAGAGGGAATGTCACTTAATTTATTTTCCAGTATCCACCCTTGTTCGCGCCGATTCTTTCGAGTTTTCCGATTTCTTTCAAGGACTTAATGACTTCACCAACAC
>JAZRXC010000004.1:0-7640 GCA_045600025.1 Lachnospiraceae bacterium | reverse complement strand
TCATAAACACTGATAGTCAGGCGATCGGCAGAACGGCCGTTCAAAAGCGTATCAATCGGCAATGTCATACTGTAAGCCAGTCGTCCGTCTTCGTGGTGAGTATTGAAGGTATATACGAAGCAAGGATACTTCTCATCATCAATATGTGCCTGCAGAGTTACTCCGCGCAGCGCCGTATGATCAGTCTGGCCATCCTGGAATACGGTTATGGTAGCGTAATCCTCGCCATTCTTCTCAAATACGCGGCACTTCAGTGAAAGGTTAACCACGTTAAACTCTACTGAATAATCGGATGGTGTATAAGTATACTTCATTGAGGATCCCTGCTCATCGGTAAGAGGTGCGCTCTTTAATGCCATAGACTCAATTGCCTCTTCGCCGAAATTATCAAGCGAGCCTACAACCTCAACAACAGCCGAAGCGCCCTGACCTGCCATAAGCGGCATGCCCTCGCCCTTAGGCATTGATACAGCAAGAACCGGCATCTTGGCGCGAGTATTTGAATCCACGCCGAATGATTGACTTAGAGCAAATACATCTGCAACATACTGCGGAACATAAGTCTTATCTATCTCACAAGTAATCTCGGTCTTATTTGCCCAATCAATCGGTACTGAGAATACCATCGTGTATGTCTGTATGCCTTCGGGCATCAGAGCCGGAACGCTGACAAATGTCGTGCTGTTTGCTTTACTTCCGGAACGAGTGATGTTCCACTCGTCGCCGTTGATCATGTCGAAGAGGCCTTCAACTCGGCGGGCAGAATACTCGCCTGTGAATACAACCGGCTGCGCCTGTGAGTATCCGCTCTTCAAGTAGGTAACACGGTTGTTAGTCTGATTCGTAATATCAACGTGGCTGCTCTGAACCAGCTCACGCACGCCCTGCTCATTATTGTGATAAATATTGAAATCAAAACCGAGCAGCGGCACATTACCCTTGTTAAGTATCGTGAAGAGCATGTCGCAGTCACGGCCTGCCGAAACGGCGGGCTTTTCAGTACCTGCGCCCATAAGCTCACCACATACGCGGCGCTCTGCAATAACCTTGTATGTCGTCAGCATCTCCTTGGTAGCTGTCTCTCCCTCACCTTCTTCGGGAATCCATGCCTTAGTAATCAGCATATTGCCATCCGACATCACGTGGCTGTATATCGGAGCGCTGGTGGCAACGTATCCGGAAGGTGCCGTGCCGTCATCACCTGTGAGCACACCCATACGGAAGGATGAAGTCATCATGTTGTATTTGGGTGAATAGCACATGCCGCGTACTGCGGTGCGATTTTCGCCGGTCTGCTCATCCTCAAATGTCTCGAACCAGTACAGATAGCTTTCATTGAGCAGTCGTCCTGCAAAGATGGGCGCGCCGTTAAGATCTACATCGTAATCGGTAAATACGCCTGTATAGCAATCTACATCCTGACATTCAAGTATGATGCTCTGAAGCGGAGCATTCTCCGTGCTGCCCGTCTTCGGTGTGCAGAACAGAGTGTAGTTTGCGTAATCATTTTCCTCAAAATCAGTACGAACGATAGCAATATCTCCGATGTTGCTCAGCTCTTCTATCTGAGTTGCATGAGCACGGTAAGATGACAGATGCCATACGGTTCCGTCCTCCATCAGGGCTATGATAAAGCCGAAGGCTCCCGCTCCGCCTACAAGCTGCTTAACAGGTTTACCCTCAGGAAGGCCGCCGCCTCTAATATCATTTTGAGATATACTCTGACCCGGTGTTTTTGATACAAAGTAAACCATGCTTTGATCCTCCGGATCATCCAGAGTTGCAAATGATACGACTGTTACCTCGGAATTTGTGTCAAGAACGATATCCTCTATGACCTGAGTTCTGCCGGCAGGTGACCAGCCTTTGAGACTGGCGCTCATTATCATGCCGAGAGCATCACTCACCGGTGAATTAATCTTGTCAACAAATACAACTTCGCTAAGCTGAGTATCGCTGACAGGGTATCTGAGTACTGACATAGTGCCGTCATATAGATACATCCTCGTTACAACTACCGTGCCGGTCGGCATTTCTTTTGTTATGGTCACGCCGTCCTGAGTTTCGGTCTGCGTCTCATAATCAGTTCCTATGGTTACGCTGACAGTCGCCAGCTGTACTTGCTCGATAGCGTAATTTCCGCCCATGCGAACAGAGACGTTATATACCTGCGGGTGAGCCGCTGCTCTTACACCGGTTACTTTCCATTCACCGGAATCAAGCTTCGACTGCACATCGCTCGGGAAGCCAAATGTCTGTTCGTGTCCCGAAGAGAAATTCGTCATAGTATATTTTACGGAAGATTCATTCTCTACCCAGAACATGTAATCGCAATCGCTCTTGTAGTCTCCGCTTGCATCCCAGTGAAGCGTAAAGTGTGTCGGAACGGCATCAGCTTCTGTCGTAAATGCATACTCCTGATAATTCCAGCGGGTATCGCCGTTTATCTGATCCTGTGAGAATATCTCTTCATCTATAGTTGTTTCATTTGCATTTGCTGCGTCTGCAAGCAAGAGACCTGCTGCCGCAGAAAGCGCCGCGGAATCATTTGCCCTCCAGAAAGGCTGCGAGGTGAATTTGAAATCTCCTGTATCCAGATTCAGCTCTCCTATGCCGGACCACATATTCCATACAAAGTGTGCGAAGAAGAAGTCCGCATAGAAGGATAGGCCTATGTTAAATGTAAATATCGCATCATCCTCCGGCCCGCTCATCGACGAGAAGATGGGTACTGTGAGCGAAAGACCGAGCTGGAAGCGGAAGCCGAGTCCGGCCGTGAAGGTCTTTTCGCAGAATCTCATGCGTATGCCGGGTCCGCCCGACATGTATCCGATAAGCCGGAATGTAGCGCTTATGTCTGTGCCGTCATATTCCCAACCGGAAAATCCGAATTTGAAGAATACGGAAGCGGACAGGTCAAAGCCCCAGCCGGCATTTACCGGGAATACTCCGCCCAGGAACATCTGCTTGGTCCAGTCTCCGCGGAAACCGACCTGCAGTCCTATTACTGCGCTAAAGTCAATTTTCTTAAATTCGTCATATGTTCCGGCAGCAACAAGTGATGCGTTGCCGTATATCTTCTTTCCGCCGTACGTGCCGGGGATACCGCATTCGTACTTGGATGTTTTGTATTCGCTGGCAATCTGCTGCTTGGTCATGCCGGTCTTCTCAACGATTTCTTCGGTAGAGAAGGCCTCGATCTTCTTTGAGTCTGCTGTCATCCATTCATCATTCAACTTCTGGATTTTATCGAAAACAGGCTGCTGAGTTGTTGAAGCGATTACTGCCCATAATCCGGAGCAGTTTGTAAGAAGATAGATGTGTCCATTAAGTATCTTGCCCACATCGAAATTCATGCTCATGCCGTTTAAGAACGGAACATTGCCTGGCCATGCAAATGAAAGCTGACCGAAATAAAGCGCATCTATTAGGTCGTTGTTCTGAACATACTGAGTCTTTTCTATGAGTGCGTCTTTGCTTCTCAGCGAAGGTGTTATCTCTGCATTTGAAACCGATGTTGAAAGAGAGAAGCTCATTGCGTGCTCCTGCTCTCCGGCTACCAGCTGGCACAGTTTCGATTTAAATGTTGCCTGAGCCTGCCCATTCGCGCTCGTGTAATCAGCCTCAAGTCTGGTCTGCTCGGCGCCATTTGCAGAAGGTGTGCGGTTCGTGAACTTCATCTGGGCAGTGCCGGAGAAATCATCGCCGCTTTGTGAACGAAGATGCAGTGTCACTGTCTGGTCGGCAGTATTCGCATCAGTAATATAAAGATCCTTTTCATACCATTTGCAGTCAAAACCGTTGAGAGAGATTCCGGCTACATATACGTCTTCACGAGGATCATTTTCTTCAAGGTAGCACCAGAATATTTCAGCGCCCTTTATATAGTTCGCTTCAGCATACTGTGTGCGGTAACCGGGGCATACTATCTCATAGCCGGCGGTCATATAGTGGTTCTCATCTGCTCCGAGCTCTGCTGTAGGTACGGTGACATAGCCTTCTGCATTGGGACGGCGTGCAGGGCCCTTGCTGGGAGTGCCGTTTACACTTTCATCCGCTCTCCAGCAATATATCGTTGCGTTACGGAGAGGCTCGCCGTCTTTGTTAAGGGCGTAAATGCGGATTTCGTTAATGCTTACTACGTCTATGACGATATCCTGGCTCTGCGAGGAGGCTTTTTCTGCCGCTGCGAGTTTCTCTACTTCAGCGGCGCGGCCCGTCTTCAGACGAACGATCTGTCTCTGCAGAGCATCTGTGGAAGCGTTTAATTTTGCGTTCGGAGTTGTCGCCGCAATGAGACGGTTTTTGGCATCTGTTATAGTATTTTGCCAGCCTTCGTAGAGTGCTGCTGCTTTTGATATCTGCTTCTCAATTTCATCAGTACGTACTATTACCTGGTTTGCTGCCGCCTCGGTCTCATGCTCGTTGCTGTATACATTGCCCTGCTCGAGTGCATTCATCGCAGTCTTGATGTAGGAACGATTTGAAGAAATTATATCAAGACAACCCTTTACCTCTGAGCGGATTGTTCGGATTTTGTTTAACAGATTTATGGCTTCGTCATAATTTATGGCGTTTTTATTGCTGTTTTTGGCTTCGTTATTCTTCTGCTGTCCGTATAATGCAATATTTTCTAAGTCGTTCAGTGTTCCTTCGATTTCTGTGTTCAATAACTCATTAAGACACTGTTCGACCTGAGCGGCGTTCATATTTTCAGAAAGCGCTGCTCCGCTGCGATATTCCGCTTCGTTATCGCCGCCTACGAGTTTTGATATATAGCTTTTTTGACTCAGCTCTAATACATAATCTGCTTTTTCACCGGCAAATGCCCCCTCAGGGAATATTGTCAGTGTCAGCGTGATTGATAATAATGCAGCAACAATCCTTTTAAACATGTAATAACCTCCGCAGCAATTATCAGTAGGTCAGGGTGGATATATCGGTTATAAGTCCGAATTCTTCGCCCCACGGATCAGTAAGTTTCTTTATTTCATCCATCATTTGCTTTTGCTCAAGCATATTGCGCAGCGCAGCGCGGTCTTCTTTAGCTTCAAGCTTTGTATCGCCTGATGGTACATCATCGTAATAGCACAGGATGTGCACTCCGTCAGCGCATAATGTCGGCTGACTGATGTCGCCCTTTTTCGTCAACGTAGCCGCGCCGGCCATAAGTTCCTCTGACCAACGCACGCTTTTTGCATGATATATCAATACATTGTCCGGGTTGTATAGCTTCATCAGATCTTCAAATGTCTCACCGGTCAACATTCTTGCATATATTTCGTCGCATTCATCTGCCGTGGCATCAAGAACCGACTGCCATTGCTTGCCGTATTCTATGTTCAGTTCGTCAATGCGGGCCATCGCCTCGCGATATATCTTTGTCTGCTCCGTAGTGTCTTTGCCTTCAATCGCGAGCTGCGCGATCTTGTTGTAAGCCTCTTCGGCTTTTTGTGTTTCGCCGGCTGCTTCTTCTTCAAGCGCTGTCAGTTCGTCGCGAATATCATCCGGCACGGGTATTACAATCTGATGCAGTATGCGGAATCCCTCCGGCACATATGCGCTGTCATAACCTCCGACGATGACCTCTTCTTCAAATAAAGGAATATTGTCCTCATAACGTTCGCGACTGGGCTCTACATAGTTTTCCTGATAGAATGCATCCAGTTCTTCGTCAGATACTGATGCCTTGATATCATAATGCTCTGCGAGCGTGCGCATCTCGTATTCAGTCTGAAGCGTATTAAAGAAATAATCGACATTTATGCCGTTGTCCTCAAGATACTTTGTAAGCTCCGCATCTGTATATTCTGCGGATGCCTGTGAATTCCTGAATTTCTGCCAATATTCGTCATAGCTCTTCTGTGCGGCGCTGCGCATCTCGTAGAGTAAATTCTTATCGGGTTCTCCGAGCCCCAGCTGCTTGAGTTTTGCTTTAGCAAGCGCGCGGATTACATAGTCATCTAATATTTCCTGCGCCGCCGCCTCGCGCTGCTCTTTGGTCAACGTCTCTCCGGAAAGCCTGTAATCTTCAAGCAGCACATCCAGATCGCGCTGAACCTGGTCAGCATAAAAGACGATATCTCCCACTTGTACTGCAATAGGCTTATCTTCTGCAGGAGTAGTTGCGGCAGTCGATTCATCGACCTCCGGTTCATTACCGGCACAAGCGCTTATCATAAGGCATGCAAGTAAAGCAATAATTGTGGCAAATGTTTTATTACGCATATAAATAACTCCGATGTGGCTTTTTGTGTTTAATATAGGTTTTATCATTATATTATATAACCTTCAGGCCCTATATGTCATTACATTTATAAAAAAAGATTGAGACTCACGTTGATATCTCCCCCTATGTATTGATATTGAACCGGCGATGTTTTACAATGCATCTGTAATCCTAAATAAAGCCATAAGGTCAGGTGTTTGATATGAAATTCGGTTGTTGCACAAATATACTGCCGAGGGAATATTGCAGCGTCGGTGAAGAATATCTGCCGATACTGGCAGATATCGGATATGATTACGTCGAACTTCCGTTGGATGCCGTAACCGGTGTTTTAACAGATTCTCAGAGAAAAGATTTGCGGAAAATAGTAGCGGATACATTACCGGTGTATGCCTGCAACAACTTTTTCATATCTGATATAAAGCTCTGCGGGCCGGATCGAACCGCAACGGATATTATCTCCGATTACATCAAGCGCGCACTTTTTAACGCCGCTGATCTCGGGGCGCAGATTGCCGTATTCGGAAGTCCATGGTCAAAGGTCTGTCCCGAAGGTTTCCCAAAGTCTGAAGCATTTAAGCAGCTTGCAGACACCTGCCATATGATAGGTGAAGAAGCAGCCTCTTGTGGTATTACGGTTGCTCTCGAGCCTAACAACCAGCTCGAGACAAATATGATAAATACCTATCGCGACGTACTAAGTCTCGTGCAGGCGACCGGCCATCCGCACATTCAGGGCATGCAGGATTATTTCCACCTGAAGCAGGAAAAAGATACGGTGGATGACATGATAAACGGAGCCGAGCACCTTGTTCACACACATTTTGCAAGGTATGAAGGGCGTAGATATCCGAAGTCGTCCTGTGAAGATGAGTATTATCCCGTTTTCTTTAAGGCGCTCAGAGACATAGGCTATGACGGCGGTATGACTATAGAGGCCTACATAGATGGGCGAGACAGCTTCCTCCGGGATGCGTCAGATACACTAAGATTTTTTAAAGAAATGCAATAAACTAAAAGAGGGCTCCTTCACAGGAGTCCTCTTTATATCGTAAATGAAATATTAGTCAGCCGTCATTACATTATATAAAACTCCTCATAACAGGTTGATTAAATTATAGTGAAATGTTACAATTTATACAAGAAAACAGCTCTTTTTTTCGGAGGATGTAATATGGAAAATAAACCGCTATCCGCAGCTGATAAAGGGCGTGCAGCACTAAGAGAATTAAAAGAAAATTGTGCTCATGCCGCGAGCTTCAGCGAAGAATTGTTGATGAAAATCATTCGCGACAACGAGAACACCGAATTCGGCCGCGAGCATAATTTCTGCAACATTAAGTCAATAGAGGATTACAAAAGAAGTATTCCTTTTTCGACATACGATAACTATGCCGAGCAGATAAAACGT
>JAZRXC010000003.1:0-36238 GCA_045600025.1 Lachnospiraceae bacterium | reverse complement strand
CAGCAGAAGGCGGTGATAAGTAATGGCAGAAAAAGGTCACACATTGCTGGAGGTCAAGAACCTCAAAGAGTATTTCAATATCAGCACAGGCCTTTTCGGAAGCAAACCGCTCAAGGCAGTTGATGATGTATCATTTAGTATTAACAAGGGTGAGACCCTCGGACTCGTAGGAGAGTCCGGTTGCGGAAAGACAACGGTAGGACGTACAATCCTCCATCTGTATCAGCCGACTTCCGGTGAGATATGGTATGACGGAGTTAAGATTGATTCCAAGGCTTCCATAAAGGAATTCCGCAAGAAAGCAACTATGGTATTCCAGGATCCGTATTCATCACTTAATCCCAGAATGACGGTCGCTGATATCATAGCAGAGCCTCTGGATGTACATAAGCTCTATACGACTAAGCAAGAGCGAAGTGACAGAGTGCTTGAACTTATGAATTATGTCGGACTTAACTCAGAGCATGCTGCACGTTATGCACATGAGTTCTCAGGCGGTCAGCGTCAGCGTATAGGTATTGCTCGTGCACTGGCAGTTAACCCTGAGTTTATAGTCTGCGATGAGCCTGTATCAGCACTGGATGTATCAATTCAGGCTCAGGTAATAAATATGTTTGACGAGCTTCAGGATCAGTTGGGCCTTACCTATCTCTTCATAGCTCATGACCTTTTGGTAGTTCGTCATATTTCCGACAGAATAGCGGTTATGTACCTTGGCAGAATGGTAGAGCTTGCAGATGCGGACACTATCTACAACCGCCCGCTTCATCCTTACAGCAAGTCACTGCTTTCAGCAGTACCTGTTCCGGATCCCAAGGTAGCAAGGGCAAATAAGCGTATCGTTCTTAACGGCGATATCCCGAGCCCGCTGAATGCTCCTTCAGGATGCCCGTTCAGAACCCGTTGCCAGTATGCGACAGAGGCTTGCGCCGAGTCCATGCCGGAATTCAAGGAAGTGGATAAGGGACACTTTGTAGCCTGCCACAGACTTGCGGAAATTAACTAAGTGTTGTTTTGTAGTCAACTACATTTATATAATTTTTACGAAAGGAAGGAAAAAGTATGAAAAAGTTGATTGCTCTTTTAATGGCAGCTGCTATGTGCATGTCTTTAGTTGCATGCGGTGGCGAGACTGCCCCTACTACTGAGGCTCCTACAACTGCAGCTCCTACTACAGAAGCTCAGAAGGACCTCACACCCGAAGAGAAGGAAGCTGCACGCGAAGAGATTCGTTATGCAATCGGACTTCTTTTCGACCGTAACTACATTGTAGAGGAAATCGGCCAGGCTGGTCAGGTTCCCGCATCTTCATTCGTAGCTATGGGTATGTTCAACCCCGACGGAACTGAGTTCTATCAGACAGCAGGACATCTTGATGGTGTTACCGGTTACTATGATGTAACAAAGGATGCTTATGAAGACAACTTCGAAGAGGCTATTGACATCCTCAGCAAGTACTATGATTATGATGAGGCTACCGGCAAGTTCACCAACTTCCCGACCCTTACATACCTCTACAACACTTCTGAAGGCCACAAGGCTATCGGTGAGTACCTCCAGGCTGCTCTTGCAGGCGTTGGTATTACCATGAACCTTGAGAACCAGGAGTGGAACACATTCCTTAACACTCGTAAGGAAGGTAACTACTCAATCGCTCGTAACGGCTGGCTCGCTGACTATTCAGATCCTATCTGCTTCATCGATATGTGGACCACAGCTTCTGGTAACAACGATGTTCAGTTTGGTAAAGGCGCTCATGCCGACATCAAGAGATACAGTGTAGATATCACCGCATACGGCTTCGACCTCAAGGTTGAGAACGGCACATGGGGTGAGACCTTCGATCCGCTGATTTCAGCTATCAAGGCTTGCACAGTTCCCGAAGATCGTTTCGCTATGATGCACATTGCTGAAGATCTGCTTATGCAGACCGGCGCAATCGTTCCGCTTTACTTCTACACCGACCTTTACATGATCGATGATCAGGTTAACGGATTCTATGCTAACCCTCTGGGATACAAGTATTTCCAGAAGACTGATATTGCCGGCAACACCGACAGCATCAGCGTATGTCTCGCTTCTGAGCCTGACACAATCGACCCCGCTCTTAACAGCGCAGTTGATGGTGCTACCCTCGTTGCTCACCTGTTCTCAGGTCTTGCAAAGTGGGATCAGGATCCTACCGGCAAGCTCGTTATCGTTGCTGATTCAGCTGAAGAGCTTGTAGAAGGTGTTGAAAATGCAGACGGTACCGTTACTTACACTTATACCCTTAAGGACAACAAGTGGAGTGATGGCAAGCCCGTTACCGCTCAGGACTTCGAATTCGCTTGGAAGCGTGCTGCTTCTGATGAACTCGGAGCTGACTACGGTTACATGTTCGAAATCGTTTCTGGTTACGGCACAGGCAACAAGGATGATCTTGCAGTTAAGGCTCTTGACGAGAAGACCCTCGAAGTTACCATTGCTAACCAGTGCGCATACTGGAATGAGCTCCTTGCATTCCCTACATACTTCCCGGTACGTGAGGATATAGTTGCTGACGAAGGTTGGGCTACTGAAGCTAAGACCTACATCTGCAACGGTGCTTACAGCATTGATTCTTGGGAGCACAACTCAGTTATCACTCTTAAGAAGAATGACGGCTTCTTCGGTGCTGATGAAGTTACCATGAAGGAAATCAAGTTCTTCCTGTCTGATGACGCTAACAACATGCTCTCCAACTTCAAGAACGGCACATGGCAGCTCATCGATGATGTTCCTACTAACGAAATCGCAACTCTTAAAGAAGAGTATCCTACTGAGTTCGTAGTAGCCGGACAGATCGGTACCTACTATGTATGCTGGAATATCAATGAGGAAATTCTTCCCGACTGATATTGAAGCTTGAATTTTGGCCCGCCTCTCATGAGGCGGGCTTTTTATTGCCCTCATTTGACAAATGTTCTTTAGCGCGGTAAGATTACGCATATCGAATTATAAGGAGATGGATATGGATTTTTCACAGATTGATAAATGGATAGAAAACTCTCTTCCGGATATGGAGAAGGACCTTGCTTCTCTTGTAAAATACAATTCAGTTGAAGCAGAGGCATCAGACGGTGCGCCTTTCGGCACAGAAGTTGAAAAGACTCTTGAAGCCGCAATTTCTATGTGTGACAGACTCGGATTTACCACGGTAAATGCTGACGGATATTACGGGTATGCAGACATGAAGGGAAGCGGAGAAGGTATGATGGGAGTCCTCGGACACCTTGACGTAGTGCCTGCTGTCCCTGAAGATTGGAATACGGATCCTTTTACGCTTACTGATATAGATGGCAAGCTCTACGCCAGAGGAACCATAGATGATAAGGGCCCGATGGTAGCCGCAATCTATGGAGCGAAGGCTTTATTTGCCCATAATCTTCCGCATACAAAGACCCTGCGTTTTATCTTCGGTACGAATGAAGAAACCGGTATGAAGGGTGTTGATGAGTATATCAAGAAGGAAACCTTGCCGGATGGCGGTTTCACTCCCGATGCGGATTGGCCCATTATAGTAGGAGAGAAGGGCGTATGTCACTTCAGCCTTGATGCCACTTGGGCAGATGAAGACGGAGATTGTAAGCTGCTTGAGCTTGCATCGGGAACAGCCGCAAATATAGTTCCCGCCAAGGCGGTCGCAAAAATCAAAACGGCAGGTAACCTCCCTGAGGCAGAAGACATTTCCGTATCTTATGCTGACGGTATCGCAACCGTAACGGCGACAGGTGTTGCAACCCACGGCTCGATTCCCATGTGCGGTAAGAACGCGCTTGCTAAGCTTATCAAGTATTTGGCAGGACTTTCATTTGCACCTGCCGGAGCAAATGCATATATCAAGAAGATTGCAGCGCTTGCTGAAGATGAGATATACGGCGCATCTATGGGACTTAGCTCCAAGGATGAGCTTTCTGAGACGACAGTTTCGCTCAATATGAGTAATATCACCTGCGGTGGCGGAAAAGCTGTCTTTGATATGCGCTACATACTTTCTGATAATAAAGAACACAGACAGCAGATGCTGGAGAAGCTTGCCGGTGAAAACGGTTTGACACTTGATATATTTAATCTGTGCAATCCGCTTTACCTCGGCGAGAACAATCCTATGGTGCTGGGACTTTTGCAGTCATATCGCGAGGTAACAGGAGATATGACCGAGCCCGAAGTAATAGGCGGCGGAACCTATGCAAAGGTAATGCCTAACTTCGTGGCATTTGGACCGGAGCCGTCTCAGGGGCCTATGCGTGCGCACGAGGCAAATGAGTATATCACGAAGGATGAGCTTGTTACTGCAGCAAAGATATATGCCCGCGGAATATACAGCATGATAAAGTAAAAAACATATTGCGCATAAAATAGCGTTCAATCGAGTAGGAAATATCCTACTCGATTTTTTTCTTGACAAATTTTCAAAAAGTGATATAACTGTATTAAGACATCTAATACAGTTAATACAAAGGAGGTTAACGTGATCAGTTTGAATTATCGGGATAGTCGTCCGATACATATGCAGATTACTGAAGGCATCAAGCGACTTATCATATCGGGAGCACTTTCCGCTGATGAGAAGCTGCCGTCGGTGCGCAGCCTGGCTGTGGATTTATCAATTAATCCCAACACCATACAGCGTGCATATTCAGAACTTGAGCGTGACGGCTATATTTACTGCGTAGCTGGTAAGGGCAATTTTGTTTCAAAAGATCCGGGCGAGGCTGCCGCACATGTGGCACAGCTAAAAGAAGAACTTGCGGAAAAAGTACGCGAGCTTAAATACCTGGGCGCTGATAAAGAAGAATTGCTTGCAGCAGTAGAAGAGATTTATAAGGAGGAGAAACATGATTGATGTAAATAACCTTTCAAAGTCATTTGACGGATATAAGGCTTTGGAAGAAGCAAACATTCATGTAGGTAGCGGCAACATATACGGTCTTGTCGGACCAAACGGCGCCGGCAAATCAACTATTATAAGACATATACTCGGAGTGTATAAAGGAGATTCCGGTGAAGTATTAGTAGGCGGAGAGCCTGTGTGGGAGAATCCGAAGGTAAAAGCTCGCATCGCATCTATTCCCGATGACCTGTTTTATTATACACAGGCAAGTGTAAGCGATATGATGCATATCTATAAAGGCATTTACCCGAATTTCTCAACGCTTAGATACGAGAAATTAAAGGAAGCATTTGACATCGATGAGAAGAGAATGATCCGCACGCTGTCAAAGGGTATGCAGAAGCAGGTCGCTTTCTGGCTCGCACTTTCCACCATGCCGGACTATCTCGTACTTGATGAGCCGGTGGACGGACTTGATCCCGTGATGCGCCGCAGGGTGTGGAGTCTTATGATGAATGATGTTACCGAGCGCGGCACAACGGTGCTTGTTTCGTCGCACAACCTTCGTGAACTTGAAGACGTATGCGATCACGTAGGAATCATGGATAAGGGCCGCGTAATATGCGAACGTTCACTTTCAGAACTTCAGGAAAATATGGTTAAGATGCAGGTTGTATTCAAGGAAGGATTTACAGAGCTTCCGCCTGAACTTAACGTAATCAGTTCAACAAATATCGGACGTGTTCATACACTCATTATGCGGGCAAATGCGTTACAGGCTAAAGAACTGCTTTCTGCCTGCGATCCGATTCTTGTAGATGCGCTTCCGCTGACTCTGGAAGAAATATTCATATACGAACTGGGAGGAGATGATAGCAATGTCAAAGACTTCATTATTTGATAAAACCCTCTATAAAAAGAATATTACCGGTTGCTGGCCGCTTTGGGCTATAAGCTCATTCTTCTTTGCAACTATTGCCGCATCACTTTTTGTGAATCGTATCGGCGGAATTGACACTGCGCTGTCATATGAGGGTTTAATCCGTGATATAACATTTGCAAATGCGCCGCTTGCCTTTATATATGCTTTGATTTGCGCTTACTTTGTATGGAAATACTTATTTACCGCAAAAAGTATCAACTTCATTCACAGCCTTCCGATTTCACGTAAGGCACTTTACATAACAGGCATAGCAAGCGGATTTACCATCCTGCTTATCCCTTATATAGTTGCGTGGATTATCCTTTTCTGGGCAGGCATTTCATTTGGAGCAAGCGCGGAAATCATGCTATTTTCGATGCTTATTATGCTGTGCGAGGAGATTATATTCTTCGCCATCGCAACATTCTGCGCTATATCGACAGGTAGCAAGGTTGCTATGCCGGTGCTGTATTTCATATTAAACGTTCTTGTTGCAGCGATGGAAGAACTGGTCAGCCAGTACATCAGAGCATTTGTGTATGGTGTTACTTCTTACACGGCACATTTCTACTATGCATCACCTATAGTTGCGTTTCTTTCGGAGATAGATTATGTTTCAGATGATGCGCAGCTGCAGTGCCTTACAGGAGCAAAGCTTTCATACATCTACGCTGCTGTCGGCATAGTGATACTGATAGTTGCATATTTCATGTATAAGCACCGCAACAGCGAAACTGCCGAGAGCGTAATAGCTCTGCCCGCATTTAAACCGATATTCAGATACGGAGTTGCATTTTGCAGCGCACTGTATTTCGGCCGGGCAATATACTCGATTTTTTCCGGAGACTTTTTCGAAGCGCTCTTTTTCGGAACTGTCAGGTTCAGCTTTATCCCGACGATAATATGTGTTCTTTTTGCAGGTCTTGCAGGATATTATGTGGCGAGCATGCTTCTTGAAAAAAGCTTCAAGGTATTTGACAAAAAGCATCTGCCGGGAGCAGTCATAGTTGCAGCTGTATGTATTCTGTTTATTTGCGCCCTTAAATATGACATGCTTGGCGCAGCCCGGCGCGTGCCTGATGCAAATGATGTAAAGGCTGTAACTATTAATTCCGAAGGGCAGAACCTTAAACTGAAAGCAGGAACCGATGATAAATACATAGAGAAAGTAATCGGTATTCACCAGACTATCGTGGATAAGGGCGAAGCTGATGATGCTTATAATTACGTGTATAATTTTTCGATAGAATACACACTTGATTCCGGAGAAATAATAAGCCGTTCTTATCCGATAATAAATGAAGGCTCTTTTGAGAACAGTAAGCCTATAAGAGAATTTCTCTCTGCACCTGAGATTCAAAAGAAAACTATTTTCCCGGAAGATGAAAACATACAACTTGATCACTTTGAACTCTGGTATAATGGTGAGTATTATTCATATAATAACTCAATCGCTATGGAAAAACTTCAGAAAGCAATCCTGGCCGATATTGATGCCGGTGCATATCTGTTCTCTTATGATAACAGTGAGATTGAACTTGACCTTTCATTTGAGAACCCCAAGAGCAGAGTAAATCAATACATCTGGTTATACGTAAATGAGGACATGACGAATACGTATAATTTCCTTAAAGAAAGGATAGCTGAGGGCCCGGAGAAATATGACGAGCCTGCTGTAGTCGGGGAATATTAACAAAAAACTTTTTAAAAACTGTAATGCGGTAACAATTGTTACCGCATTTTTTTAGCAGGATAATATGTTGATTTGAATTAAAAAGAGTTCTACAATATAGTCAGTATTTAACAGTTGCAGGTGATATTATGATGAAATTCAGTGTTTGCGCAGTAGACAGACCCCTTCCGGACACCATTCCATTTCCCCTTCGCGGCAAGACTTATGAGGAATGCGCCAAGATTGCGGCAGAGCTCGGCTTTGACGGAATCGAGCTTCAGGTTCAGGATCCCGCAGGATATGACGGTGCTCTTCTTAAGCGCCAGATAGATGGCTACGGAATACATGCTTCGGCGGTCACCACCGGACTCGCATATTTAAATGAAGGTATGAGCATGACTCATCCGGATCCCGTGATGAGAAAGGCGACCGTTGAACGCTTAAAGCGTCAGCTCGACCTTGCAAAGGAGCTTGATTCACAGATTCTGGTCGGATTCATCCGTGGTCGTCAGCTCGACCGCTCGGCAGCGGAGTTTGAGTCTATCCTTACCGACAGTGTGGGAGAGGTGCTCGATTACGCAGAGCAGATAAAGACTCCCTTTGTAATGGAGCAAATAAACCACATTGACGGCGATCTTTTCTGCTCAACAGAAAGGACCATGCAGTTTTTGGAGAAGTTTGATTCCCCGTGGCTTGTATATAACGGCGATACATATCATA
The DNA here is from genome assembly GCA_045600025.1 of Lachnospiraceae bacterium. GTDB lineage: Bacteria > Bacillota > Clostridia > Lachnospirales > Lachnospiraceae > UBA3774. Next base: position 28,069 of record JAZRXC010000003.1, on the reverse strand, counting down.
TGTATTTCGAAGATGTCGACACCAAGGCGGCGATAAGACGATCATTAAGCCGTTTGGTATTATTCCATGTCTCCGACATTAAGCGGCAGCTTCCGGACGATAAGCATTTCAATTTCTATGAGGCAGCGGAGGTTCTCCACGAAGCAAATTATGACAAATGGACCAGTATTGAGTGCAGACCGCTACCGGATTCATACACCTGCTGCAAGCAGGGCATCGAGTACTTAAAGAGAGTATTCGGATAAAATAAGACATTCCGCTCCGAAACGGGGCGAAAATCTTTTTAAAATAAAGTAAAAAATAAATAAAAAAAACTCTTGCATTTATTTTCGTTTAGTAGTATATTGGTCAAGCTGTGACATTGATAGCGACGAAGTGTGATGTTGCTACCCACAGTGGTAGGGAACTCCACGGAGCGAATGTCAAGTTAGGAAACTGGCGACAAGTCACTGTATCACGAAACTATCTGCATAGAGGCAGAGATGACGTGTGGGACGAAAAGAAACACACGGGCAAGTGTACAGTCACCGCTTGTCGTACTTTCTAGAAAAGTGCGAAAAGGAGGCGACTTTTTTTATGGCAAGTCAAGTAATGAGAATCACACTTAAGGCTTATGAGCATGAGCTGGTAGATCAGAGTGCAGCCAAGATTATCGAGACTGTAAAGAAAACCGGCGCAGAGGTTAGCGGACCTGTACCGCTTCCTACTAAGAAGGAAGTAGTTACTATTCTTCGTGCAGTTCATAAGTATAAGGACTCTCGTGAGCAGTTCGAGCAGAGAACTCATAAGAGACTCATCGACATACTCACACCCAATCAGAAGACAGTGGATGCCCTTTCACGTCTCGAGATGCCTGCCGGCGTTTACATCGACATCAAGATGAAATAAGAGCAAGCGAAACATCCTATTATATAGGAAGCAGGGCAAAAAAATTATTCTAGTATGAGCGCTAAGCGCTCCGCTGTAGGAGGAAATGATGAAAAAAGCAATTTTAGCCACAAAGGTTGGCATGACCCAGATTTTCGGTGAAGATGGTGTACTTACACCCGTCACCGTTCTTTCTGCTGGTCCCTGCGTTGTAACCCAGATCAAGACCGTTGAGAAAGACGGATACAGCGCAGTTCAGGTAGGTTTCGGCGATAAGCGCGAAAAGCTTGTCAACAAGTGCCAGAAGGGACTGTTTGACAAGGCCGGAGTATCTTGCAAGAGATATATCCGCGAGCTCGCACTTGATGATGCCGAGACTATGGAAGTTGGAAGCGAGATCAAAGCTGACGTATTTGCTGCCGGCGATAAGATCGATGCAACAGCTATTTCAAAGGGTAAGGGCTACGCCGGTGCTATCAAGCGCCACGGCCTGCATCGTGGACCGATGGCTCATGGTTCAAAATATCATCGCCATGCCGGATCAAACGGTGCTTGCTCAGATCCTTCAAGAGTATTCAAGGGCAAGAAGATGGCAGGTCATATGGGAAGCCAGAAGATCACTATCCAGAACCTTGAAGTAGTTCGTGTAGACGCAGAGGAAGGCCTGCTCCTTGTTAAGGGTTCAGTGCCTGGCGCCAAGAAGTCTCTGGTTACCATCAGAGAGAGCGTTAAGGCTTAAATCTGAAAGGAGGAGAAACAATCATGGCAGAAGTTAAAGTTTACAATATGGCCGGCGAAGCAGTTGGCACTATGAATCTTTCAGACGCCGTATTTGGCGTAGAGATTAACGAACATCTTGTACATCTTGCAGTAGTACAGCAGCTTGCTAACAAGCGCCAGGGTACTCAGTCAGCCAAGACCCGCAACGAAGTAAGCGGTGGCGGCAGAAAGCCTTGGAGACAGAAGGGCACCGGACATGCTCGTCAGGGTTCCATCCGTGCTGCACAGTGGAAAGGCGGCGGAATCATATTTGCCCCGAAGCCTCGTGACTACAGCTTCAAGATGAACAAAAAAGAGAAGCAGCTCGCTATCAAGTCAGCTCTTACATCAAAGGTTCAGGACGAAAAGCTTTTTGTAATCGATGAGATTAAGCTTGACGAGATCAAGACCAAGAAGATGGTAGAGTTCCTTGCAGCCCTGAATGCCAAGAAGGCACTCATCGTGCTCGATGGCGTAGACAATACTGTTATCGCATCTGCTCGTAACATCGAAGGCGTTAAGACCGCACAGGCAAATGAGATCAACGTATTTGATATTCTTAAGTATGACAGCCTTGTATTAGCTAAGGCAGCAGTCAAGAAGATTGAGGAGGTATATGCATAATGGCAAACATCAAGTATTATGACGTAATCCTCAGACCTGTTATTACAGAGAAGAGCATGGCTTCCGGCGCTGATAAGAAGTACACATTCTATGTACATCCCGAAGCAAACAAGTATCAGATTAAGGAAGCAGTTGAAAAAATGTTCAACGGCACAAAGGTTAAGTCGGTTAACACCATGAATTGCGATGGCAAGAAGCGTCGTCGTGGATTAACTCAGGGAACTACCGCCAAGACCAAGAAGGCAATTGTGCAGCTTACAGCCGATAGCGCATCTATCGATCTTTACGAAGGACTGTAAGCAATTATGCAGCAGCCCACTGCTGCGAGAATAAAAAAAGGAGAAAAGACAAATGGGTATTAAAAAGTATAATCCGTATACATCGTCAAGACGTCAGATGACTTCCCTTGACAATGCGGAGATTACTAAGAAGACTCCGGAAAAGAGCCTCGTTCTTGCCAAGAACAAGACTGCCGGAAGAAACGCACAAGGCAAGATCACCGTTCGTCATCATGGCGGCGGCGCTAAGCAGAAGTACAGAATCATCGATTTCAAGAGAAATCATAAGGACGGCATTCCCGCAACCGTTATCGGCATCGAGTATGACCCCAACCGTACCGCAAATATAGCACTTATCTGCTATGCAGACGGCGAGAAGGCATACATCCTTGCTCCCGAAGGACTTACCGACGGCATGATAGTTGAGAGCGGCGACAAAGCAGAAGCAAAACTCGGCAACTGCCTTCCTCTTGCAAACATCCCGATCGGTGCTGAAGTACACAACATTGAAATGCATCCCGGCAAGGGTGGTCAGATGGTCAGAAGCGCAGGCGGCAGCGCCCAGCTTATGGCTAAGGAAGCCGGCAAGGCAACCTTAAGACTTCCTTCAGGTGAAATGAGAATGGTTCCACTTGATTGCCGCGCAACTATTGGTATCGTAGGTAATGGTGAGCATTCACTGGTTAACCTCGGTAAAGCAGGACGCAAGCGTCACATGGGTATTCGCCCTACAGTACGTGGTTCGGTTATGAACCCCAACGACCATCCTCATGGTGGTGGTGAAGGTAAGACCGGTATCGGTAGACCCGGTCCCAGCACTCCTTGGGGCAAGCCCGCACTCGGACTTAAGACCCGTGCTAAGAAGAAGGCTTCTAATAAGCTTATCGTAAGACGCCGCGACGGCAGAACGTTGAAGTAAGGGAGGTAGATCAATGTCTCGTTCATTAAAGAAAGGTCCTTTCGCAGATGCTCATCTTCTTAAGAAGGTAGACGCACTCAATGCTTCAGGACAGAAGACCGTTATTAAAACCTGGTCACGTCGTTCTACCATATTCCCGCAGATGGTAGGTCACACAATTGCAGTTCATGACGGACGCAAGCATGTGCCGGTATACATCACTGAGGACATGGTAGGTCATAAACTCGGTGAGTTCGTTGCCACTAGAACCTATCGCGGTCATGGCAAAGACGAAAAGAAGACTAAGTAAAGGAGGAACATCTGATGGCAAAAGGACATAGAAGTAAGCTTAGAAGACTTAGAAATGCCGAAGAGAACAAGCGTCCCAGCGCAAAGCTTTCAAACGCTCGTATCTCAGCTACAAAGGCATGTTTTGTATTAGATGCAATCCGTGGAAAAGACGCAAAGACCGCACTGGCTATCGTAACTTACAACCCCAGATACGGCTCAGAGCTCATCGCAAAGGTTCTCAAATCAGCTATTGCAAATGCTGAACATAACCAGGGTCTGAATGCAGACAACCTTTATGTTGCAGAGTGCTATGCTAACCAGGGACCTACGATGAAGAGAATCAAACCCAGAGCACAGGGCAGAGCATATAGGATTCTCAAGAGAACCAGTCATATTACTGTAGTGCTCGATGAAAGGTAAGGAGGAGAGATATGGGACAGAAAGTTAATCCTCATGGACTCAGAGTCGGAGTTATCAAAGGTTGGGATTCCAACTGGTATGCAGAAGGCGATTTTGCTGATAATCTCGTAGAAGATTACAACATTCGTAAGTTTTTAAAGAAGAAGCTCTACGATGCAGGAATTGACCGCATCGAAATCGAGAGAGCATCAGACCGCGTTAAGATTACAGTACTGGCTGCTAAGCCCGGTCTTGTAATCGGCAAGGGCGGTGCTGAGATCGAGAAGCTTAAGGCAGAGACTCAGAAACTTACAGCTAAGAAGCTTTTCATGGACATCAAGGAAGTTAAACATCCTGATATGGAAGCTCAGCTTGTAGCAGAGAACATTGCCAAGCAGCTTGAGAACCGTACTTCTTACCGCCGCGCTCTTAAGAGCAACATGCAGCGCAGCATGAAGGCAGGAGCTAAGGGTATTAAGGCAGCAGTCAGCGGACGTCTCGGCGGAGCTGATATCGCTCGTTCAGAGTTCTACAGCGAAGGTACTATTCCGCTTCAGACTCTTCGCGCAGATATCGACTATGGTTTCGCGGAAGCAGATACCACTTACGGCAAGCTTGGCGTAAAGGTATGGATTTACAAAGGCGAAGTGCTTCCCGCCAAAAAGAATAAAGAAGGGAGCGTGGATTAATCATGTTAATGCCTAAGAGAGTAAAACACCGCAAGCAGTTCCGCGGATCAATGGCCGGCAAGGTCACCTCTGGCAATAGAATTACTCATGGTGAATTTGCCCTTATCGCAGCAGAGCCTGCATGGGTTAAGTCAAACCAGATTGAGGCAGCTCGTATTGCTATGACCCGTAACATGAAGCGTGGTGGTCAGGTATGGATTGATATCTTCCCTGACAAGCCTATAACCACAAAGCCCGCAGAAACCCGTATGGGTTCCGGTAAGGGAACCGTTGAGTACTGGGTAGCTGTTGTTAAGCCCGGACGCGTTATCTTCGAGGTAGCAGGTGTAGATGAAGAAATAGCACGTGAGTCACTTCGTCTTGCTATGCACAAGCTTCCTATCAAGTGCAAGATCGTAGCCAAGGCTGATATGGAAGGCGGTGACAAATAATGAAGAGCACAAAGTATTTACAGGATTTACAGAATATGAGCTTGGATCAGTTACAGAATCAGCTCGTTGAAGCTAAGAAGGAGCTCTTCAATTTAAGATTCCAGAATGCGACCAACCAGCTCGACAACACAGGACGCATTAAGGAAGTTCGCAAGAACATAGCCCGTATTCAGACCGTTATGCAGCAAAAAGCTGCTAATAACTAAGGAGGTACAAAGTCATGGAAAGAAATCTTAGAAAGACTCGTACCGGCAAGGTAGTTAGCAACAAGATGGACAAGACCATCGTAGTTGCTATCGAGGACCACGTTAAGCATCCTCTTTACAACAAGATTGTGAAGAGAACCTACAAACTGAAGGCACACGATGAAGAGAACACCTGTGCAATCGGTGATACCGTAAAGGTTATGGAAACCCGCCCTCTGTCCAAGGATAAGAGATGGCGCCTGGTTGAGATAATTGAGAGAGCTAAGTAAGGGAGGAGACAGGTATGATTCAACAGGAAAGCAGACTTAAGGTCGCTGACAATACCGGCGCAAAAGAGCTCCTTTGCATCCGTGTTCTCGGCGGTTCACTCAGAAGATATGCTCACATTGGTGACGTAATCGTTGCCTCCGTCAAGGACGCAACTCCCGGCGGAGTAGTTAAGAAGGGCGATGTAGTAAAAGCAGTTGTAGTCCGCACAGTTGACAGCACTCGTCGTAAAGACGGTTCCTACATCAGATTTGATGAGAACGCTGCAGTTATCATTCGTGATGACAAGACACCCCGCGGAACTCGTATTTTCGGACCGGTAGCAAGAGAGCTTCGTGACAAGCAGTTTATGAAGATCGTATCACTTGCTCCGGAAGTACTGTAAGGAGGACGACATGGCTACATCAAAGATTAAAGTAGGCGATAATGTTCGCGTAATTGCCGGGCACTACAAGGGCCATGAAGGTGAAGTTCTTAAGATCGATCACAAGAACGGCCGCATCATAGTAAAAGACGTCAATATGATTACCAAGCACAAGAAGCAGCAGGGACAGAATCCCACCGGCGGCATTCAGAAAATGGAAGGTTTTATCGACATTTCTAATGTTATGCTTCTTGTAAAAGACAAGCCCACCCGCGTAGGCTTCAAGGTAGTAGATGGCAAGAAGGTTCGTGTTGCCAAGACAGATGGATCTGTCATCGATTAAGGAGGTCATTTAAGTTGAGTAGATTAAAAGAAACTTATACAAATGAGATTGCTCCCGCTCTTCAGAAGAAATTCGGTTACAAGAACGTGATGCAGATCCCCAAGATGGACAAGATCGTTGTAAATATGGGCGTAGGTGAAGCAAAAGAGAACGCTAAGCTTCTCGAGAGCGCAGTAGCTGATATGCAGCTCATCACCGGACAGAAGCCCGTTATTACCAAGGCAAAGAAGTCAATTGCTAACTTCAAAATTCGTGAAGGTATGAACATCGGCTGCAAGGTAACCCTTCGTGGCGAGAAGATGTACGATTTTATGGATCGTCTCATCAACCTGGCACTGCCTCGTGTTCGTGACTTCCGCGGTGTTAATCCCGATGCATTTGACGGCAGAGGAAATTATGCTCTCGGAATCAAAGAGCAGCTTATATTCCCTGAAGTTGAGTACGATAAGGTAGATAAGGTTCGTGGAATGGATATTATCTTTGTTACCACAGCCCAGACCGACGAAGAGGCTCGTGAACTGCTCAAGCTGTTCAATATGCCTTTCGAGAAGAATTAAGGAGGATATCATGGCAAAAACTTCTATGAAAATTAAGCAGCAGCGTCCCGCAAAGTTCTCTACCAGAGAATACACTCGTTGCAAGATTTGCGGTCGTCCTCACGCTTATTTAAGAAAATATGGTATCTGCAGAATTTGCTTCCGCGAGCTCGCATACAAGGGCGAGATCCCCGGAGTTCGCAAAGCAAGCTGGTAAAGGAAGGAGGAAAATATCATGACTATGAGTGATCCTATTGCTGATATGCTCACCAGAATTCGTAATGCGAATACTGCAAAGCACGACACTGTTGATGTTCCCTCTTCCAACATCAAGCTTTCAATAGCTCGTATTCTTAAAGAAGAAGGCTACATTGCAGATTTCACAGAAACTGCAGACGGAGCTGCTAAGACCATTACCATTACCTTAAAGTATGGTGCAGATAAGAACGAAAAGATTCTTACCGGTCTTAAGAAGATCAGCAAACCCGGTCTGCGCGTATATGCAAGCGCACAGGAACTCCCTAAGGTTCTCGGCGGCCTCGGCATCGCAATCATTTCTACAAATGAAGGCGTTCTGACCGACAAAGAGGCACGTGCTAAGAACGTTGGTGGTGAAGTTCTCGCTTACATTTGGTAATAACAAATTAAAGGAGAACGGCGAAAATGTCACGTATTGGAAAAATGCCTATCGCGATTCCCGCAGGTGTAACTGTAGAAATCGCAGAAAATAACAAAGTGACTGTAAAGGGCCCTAAAGGAACTCTCGAAAGAGTACTTCCTTCAGAGATGGAGATTAAGATTGAGGGTGCAGAGATCACAGTATCTCGTCCCAACGATCTTAAGAGAAACAAGGCTCTTCACGGACTTACAAGAAGCCTTGTTAACAACATGGTTATCGGAGTATCAGAAGGCTACAAGAAAGAGCTTGAGATCAATGGCGTCGGCTACCGTGCCGCTAAGACAGGTAAGACCCTTCAGCTCACACTTGGCTATTCACATCCGGTAGAGATGGAAGACCCCGAAGGCATCGAAGTTACCGTAACTGATAACAACAAGATTACCGTAGCAGGTATCGACAAAGAAAAAGTTGGTCAGTACGCAGCAGAGATCCGCGGTAAGAGAGGACCTGAACCTTATAAGGGCAAAGGTATTAAGTATTCAGATGAGCACATCCGCCGCAAGGTTGGTAAGGCCGGTAAGTAAGGAAAGGAGGCATAAGCGAAAATGGTTAAAAAAGATTCAAAAGCAGTTAATCGTATTAAGAAGCACAGCAGAATCCGCAATCGTTTCCTTGGAACCGCTGAGCGTCCTCGTCTCGCAGTATTCCGCAGCAACATGCATATGTATGCTCAGATTATTGACGATGAGACAAAGACGACCCTTGTTTCCGCAGCTACCACAGAAAAAGAGGTTAAGGGTGAGCTCTCAAAGACAAATGATGTTGCTGCTGCTTCCTATCTTGGAACAGTAATAGCTAAGCGTGCACTCGAGAAGGGTATTAACACCGTAGTATTCGATCGTGGCGGTTATATCTATCACGGAAAAGTTCAGGCTCTGGCAGAAGCTGCCCGTGAAGCAGGACTTGAGTTCTAAAGGAGGACAGCATGAGAGACAATTTTAACAACGAAGAAAACGAATTACAGGACAAGGTAGTTGCCTTAAAGCGTGTTAGTAAGACCGTTAAAGGTGGACGTAACAGCCGCTTTACTGCTCTTGTAGTAGTAGGTGACGGTGCCGGTCATGTAGGAGCCGGAGTAGGCAAAGCTGTAGAAATTCCCGAAGCTATCCGCAAGGGAAAGGAAGCTGCCAAGAAGGCTATGGTTGAGATTGCAATTGATGAGAACAACAGTATCCCTCATGATTTCACAGGTAAATACGGCAGCGCAGTAGTTATGCTCAAGCGCGCTCCCGAAGGTACCGGTGTTATCGCAGGTGGTCCTGCCCGTGCGGTTATGGAACTTGCAGGCATCAAGAACATTCGTACCAAGTCACTCGGTTCTAACAACAAGCAGAACGTAGTGCTTGCAACTATCGCAGGTCTTAAGGCTCTTAAGACTCCCGAAGAAGTTGCCAGACTTCGCAATAAGTCAATAGCTGAGCTGCAGTAAGGAGGGATTTGACATGGCAGAAGAAAAGAAATTAAACATTACCTTAGTGAAATCCACCATTGGTGCGGTTCCCAAGCACAAAAAGACAGTAGAGGCTCTCGGCCTTAAGAAGCTTCATCAGACAGTTACTCTGCCTGATAACGGCGCAACCCGTGGCATGATTGCACAGGTTAGCTACCTTCTTAAAGTTGAAGAGGCATAAGGAGGCGCGATATGAATTTATCTAATTTAAGCCCCGCAGCAGGCTCTGTACACAGTGACAACTTCCGTCGCGGACGCGGTCATGCATCAGGCAACGGCAAGACAGCCGGTAAGGGACACAAGGGCCAGAAGGCTCGTAGTGGTGCACCTCGTATAGGATTTGAAGGCGGCCAGATGCCTCTGTACCGTCGTCTCCCTAAGAGAGGCTTCACCAACATCAATACCAAGCATATCGTTGCCATCAACCTCAGTGCTCTGAACCGTTTTGAAGATGGTGCAGAGGTTACGGTTGAGACACTCCTTGCAACAGGCGTTATCAAGAACGCTCAGGATGGAGTTAAGATTCTCGGCAACGGCGAACTTACAAAGAAGCTCAACGTAAAAGTGCAGGCCTACAGCGAAAGCGCAAAGGCTAAGATAGAAGAGTTAGGCGGCACAGCAGAGGAGGTATAAGATGATCCAAACCCTGCGTAAAGCATTTTCGGTAGCGGAGATTCGTAAAAGGCTTCTGTTTACGTTTGTGATGCTGGTTATCGTTCGTATCGGCTGTCAGATTACGACTCCCGGTGTCAACGTTGAACTCGTTAAATCATGGTGGTCAAATCAGTCTACCTCAGCATTTAACTTCTTCAATACGATAACAGGCGGATCTTTTACAACGATGTCGATATTTGCACTCAGCATTTCACCGTACATCACAAGCTCGATTATTGTACAGCTCCTTACAATAGCTATTCCCAAGCTCGAAGAGCTCCAGAAGGAAGGCGAAGAGGGACGTAAAATAATCAACAAGATTACCCGTTACCTGACTATAGTACTGGCACTTATTCAGTCAGTATCTATGGCTATTGGATTCGGTTCAAGCTATCTCACGAACTATACTTGGTACAACGTAGCGCTTGTAGCGCTGATTATGACCGCAGGTAGTGCATTACTCATGTGGATCGGCGAGCAGATTACCGACAGAGGAGTAGGAAACGGTATTTCAATCCTCCTTCTTATAAACATCGTATCCGGTCTGCCTCAGGATCTTATGACTATGTACAACACCTTCGTAAAGGGTCAGCACTTCGCTATAGGAGTACTTATTTCACTGCTTATTTTGGCCCTGATATTCGGTCTTGTCATCTTTGTTGTATATCTTCAGGATGGCGAGCGCAGAATTCCGGTTCAGTACGCACAGCGTATGTCAGGCAGAAGAATGGTCGGCGGACAGTCAAGCAATATTCCGATTAAGGTAAATACTGCAGGCGTTATTCCCGTAATCTTTGCTTCATCACTGCTGTCACTTCCGGCAATCATTGCAAGCTTCACGGGACTGAATTACACAACACCTACAACAGTAGGCGGCCACATTATTAAGGGACTTCAGCAGAGCAGCTGGTGCAACCCCAATGAGCCCATTTATTCAATCGGACTTTTGGTATACATACTCCTGCTTATATTCTTTGCATATTTCTACACCTCGATTACTTTCAATCCGGTAGAAGTGGCAAATAACATGAAAAAGCAGGGCGGATTTGTTCCCGGTATCAGACCCGGTAAGCCCACTTCAGATTATCTGGAAGGCGTGCTGAATTACATTATCGTAATCGGCGCAATAGGACTTTTGATCATTGCAATCGTTCCTATCATACTGACCGGTCTGTCAGGTGTAGGCAGCTCACTTTGCTTCTTCGGTACTTCACTTATCATCATAGTTGGTGTAGTAATCGAAACCCTTAAGCAGATTGAATCCATGATGGTTATCAGAAACTACAAAGGATTCTTAGACGATTAATTAATCAGGCCATCGCGCACATTTTCGCGCGGCGGCCTTAGGCTTTCCTTATAGGAGGTAGATATGAAGCTTATATTACTCGGCGCCCCCGGCGCAGGAAAAGGTACCCAGGCCAAAAAGGTTGCAGCAGAATTTAATGTACCGCATATTTCCACAGGAGATATTTTCAGGGCAAATATAGCTGCAGGAACCGAACTTGGTAAAAAGGCAAAGTCCTATATGGACGCAGGCGCTCTTGTACCTGATGAGCTTACAGTCGGCCTCCTTATGGATCGCATTTCTCAGGATGACTGCGCAGGCGGTTACGTACTTGACGGATTCCCTCGTTCAATCCCTCAGGCCGAGAAGCTTACCCAAGCGCTTACCGCTTCCGGACAGGAACTTGATGCAGCAGTAAACATTGATGTTCCGGATGAAGTAATCATCGGCCGTATGGGCGGAAGAAGAGTATGCCCTAAGTGTGGCGCAAGCTTCCACGTAGTTGCGGTTCCGCCTAAAAAGGAAGGAATCTGCGACGCATGCGGAGCTGAACTTATCATTCGTGCAGATGATAAAGAAGAAACCGTTAAGGCAAGACTTAATACCTATCATGAGCAGACACAACCGCTTATTGATTATTATCAAAAGGCAGGCAAGCTCGTTGATATAGATGGTACGCAGGATCCTGAAAAAGTATTTGAAGATATCATCGGAAAGCTCAAATAATGGCTGTTACTATTAAGACACAACATGAAATCGAGCTGATGCGTGAATCCGGTCACAGGCTCTCACAGGTATTTGAAGAACTGGAAGAAGCCCTTCACCCCGGAATGACTACCAAAGACATAGATAAACTCGGTGAAAGCATTATCAGAAGGCTCGGCGGTATACCGAATTTCCTTAATTACAATGGCTACCCCGCATCGATATGTGTATCAGTCAATGACGAAGTTGTTCACGGAATACCGAGCAAGCACCGCATCATAAAAGAAGGCGACATAGTAAGCCTTGATGCCGGAATGATTTTCAAAGGTTACCACAGTGACGCAGCAAGGACATTTGCGGTTGGCGCAATATCAAGCGAAGCTGAGCAGCTCATCAGAGTAACCAGAGAATGCTTCTTCGAAGGCTTAAAGAAAGCCAAAGCCGGCAATCATCTCTATGATATTTCAAATGCAATCGCCGACCACGCTGACAAATACGGCTACGGAATAGTAACGGATTTGGTCGGACACGGAATCGGCACACACCTTCACGAAGATCCGGAGGTTCCGAATTTTCACATGAAGGCAAAGGGCATCTTACTTCGCCCCGGTATGACTCTCGCAGTTGAGCCGATGATTAACATGGGCAGAAGCGATGTCGATTGGCTCGATGATGACTGGACAGTAGTAACATCTGACGGCTCATTATCAGCACATTATGAAAACACAATACTGATCACCGATGGTGATCCGGAAATCCTGACAATCAGGTAACATTTAGGGAGGAATTTAATGTCTAAATCCGATGTCATCGAAATCGAAGGCACCGTTGTCGAGAAACTGCCTAACGCAATGTTTAAAGTAGAACTCGAAAATGGACATCAGGTACTGGCACATATCAGCGGAAAGCTTCGCATGCACTACATCCGCATACTGCCCGGCGACAAGGTAACGATGGAACTTTCACCGTATGATTTGTCCAAGGGACGCATCATTTGGCGTGATAAATAAAGTGCTTGCCAGTTTTAAGATAAGATGCTATAATAATTTTTCGTCCGCACGAAAGGAGTAATATTATGAAAGTTAGATCTTCCGTAAAGCCGATTTGCGAAAAATGCAAAGTAATTAAGCGCAAGGGATCTATCCGCATTATCTGCGAGAATCCTAAGCACAAGCAGAGACAGGGCTGATAACAGCTTTGTTTCGTGCACTTATCGTGCACATATAAATCAAGATAGGAGGAACATAGGGAATGGCTCGTATTTCAGGTGTAGATTTACCGAGAGAGAAGCGTGTCGAGATTGGACTTACGTATATCTACGGTATAGGAAGAACCTCTTCCGAAAAAATCCTGGCCAAAGCGAAAGTTAACCCCGATACACGCGTAAAAGATCTTACCGATGACGAAGTAAACGCAATCCGTGAGATTATCGAAGGCGAGTATCTTGTAGAGGGTGATCTCCGCAGAGAGACTGCTATGAATATCAAGCGTCTTCAGGAGATTGGTTGCTATCGCGGAATACGTCATAGAAAGGGCCTGCCTGTTCGTGGTCAGAACACCAAGAACAATGCGCGTACACGCAAGGGACCTAAGAAGACGGTTGCCAACAAGAAGAAGTAACACCTGATAGACTGATTGCTACCCTTTCTACGGTAGTTAATCCGTTTATCAAAGCATTGAAGTTTCACATTATTATGAAAGGAACCCCATAAGGGAAGGTTAGTTTAGAAATGGCAAAGAAAGTGTCATCAGCAAAAAAAGTGACAAAGAAACATGTCAAGAAAAACGTTGAACACGGCCAGGCACATATTCAATCATCCTTCAACAACACGATAGTTACCCTTACAGATGCACAGGGTAATGCATTATCGTGGGCAAGTGCCGGTGGCTTGGGCTTTAAAGGTTCAAGGAAATCTACTCCTTATGCAGCACAGATGGCAGCAGAGACTGCCACTAAGGCCGCTTTGGTACATGGATTAAAGACCGTAGACGTTTTTGTTAAGGGACCCGGTTCGGGTCGAGAGGCTGCTATTCGCGCTCTGGCTGCAAGTGGCTTAGAGGTCGTAAGCATTAAGGACGTTACACCCGTTCCTCACAACGGATGCCGTCCGCCCAAGCGTAGAAGAGTATAATGGAGGTGCATTATGGCAGTTAATCGTGTTCCCGTATTAAAGAAATGCAGAGCACTCGGACTTGATCCGGTGCACATCGGCATTGATAAGAAATCAAATCGTAGTCTTCGCAATGGCAATCGTAAGATGAGTGAGTACGCTCTTCAGCTTCGTGAGAAGCAGAAGGCTAAGTTCATCTACGGTGTTCTTGAGAAGCCTTTCCGTAACTATTACGCAAAAGCAAAGCAGATGCGCGGTATGGTAGGTGAGAACCTTATGACTCTCCTTGAGCTCCGTCTCGACAACATCCTTTTCCGTGCAGGCATTGCTCGTACTCGTATGGAAGCTCGTCAGATCGTTGACCACAAGCATGTTCTTGTTAATGGCAAGACCGTTAACATTCCTTCATACCAAGTAAAGGCCGGCGATGTTATCGAAATCAAAGAGAAGTTCAAAGATTCTCAGAGATATAAGGACATCACTGCAGTTACCGCCGGAAGACTTGCTCCTACTTGGCTCACTGCTGATCTTGAGAATCTCAAGGCTACAATAGTTGAAACACCTAAGCGTGCAGACATCGACGTTCCTGTAGACGAGATGCTTATCGTAGAGCTTTATTCCAAGTAATTTGTAGTTAGTAGATTCTATACGGAGGTAAAAAGCGTGTTAGATTTTGAAAAACCCAGCATTAATATTGCAGAGATTTCTGAAGACAATAAGTATGGACGTTTTGTAGTTGAGCCTCTTGAGCGCGGCTACGGCATCACACTTGGTAACTCGCTTCGCAGAATCATGCTTTCATCTATGCCCGGTTGTGCTATCAGCCAGGTAAAGTTTGACGGCGTACTCCACGAATTCACCACAATCCCCGGAGTAAAAGAGGATGTTACTGATATTATTACCAACCTCAAGGGTGTTGCAGTTAAAGATATTAGCGGCAATGCAGATACAAAGGTAGGATACATTCAGTTTGATGGTGAGGGTATTGTTACGGCCGGCGATATTAAGACAAATGGCGATATTGAGATTATCAATCCCGACCATGTTATCGCAACAGTAAGTGGTGGTAAGAACTCACACTTCGGTGCAGAGCTTAAGTTCACCAGCGGCCGTGGCTATTCAAGTTGTGAAAGAGGACATGCTGAAGGTACCGCTATCGGCGAGATTCAGATCGATGCAATTTACACACCGGTTGAGCGTGTAAATATGAGCGTTACCGATACCCGTGTCGGCAAGATCACGGACTTTGATAAGCTTACTCTTGATGTTTACACCAACGGCACCATGACTCCCGATGATGCGGTAAGTCTTGCAGCCAAGGTTCTGTGTGAGCATCTTAATCTTTTCATTGACCTGTCTGAAAATGCAAAGGCAACAGAGGTTATGGTTGAAAAGGAAGAGAGCAACCAGGGTAAGGTTCTCGATATGAATATCGATGAGCTTGAACTCTCGGTTCGTTCTTTCAACTGCCTCAAGCGTGCCGGTATTGACACAGTAGGTCAGCTCATCGGTAAGACATCTGATGAGATGATGAAAGTACGTAATCTGGGACGCAAGTCTCTTGATGAAGTACTTGCCAAGTTAAAAGAACTGGGATTAGAGCTTAATCCCGGTGAGGAATAATCGGAGGATAGGACAATGGCAAAATACAGAAAGCTCGGAAGAACTTCCAGCCAGCGTAAGGCTATGCTTCGCAACGAGGTTACTTCTCTTATCGTAAATGGTAAGATCGTAACTACCGAAGCAAGAGCCAAAGAAACCAGCAAAATTGCTGAAGGTCTTATCGCACTTGCAGTTAAAGAGAAAGACAATTTTGAGAGCGTTACCGTTAAGGCTAAGGTTCCTCAGAAGGACAAGAACGGCAAGAGAGTTAAGAAAGAAGTCGATGGCAAGAAAGTTACAGTATATGATGAAGTAGAAAAGACCATCAAGAAGGACAACCCTTCACGTCTTCATGCGAGACGTCAGATGCTCGAGGTATTATACCCGGCAACAAAGGTTCCCACAGATCCTAAGGATCGCAAGAAGGGAACCAAGGAACTTGACCTTCCGGCTAAGCTCTTTGATGAGATCGCTCCTAAGTACGCAAATCGTCAGGGCGGTTACACCCGTATCATCAAGATCGGACCTCGTAAGGGCGACGCTGCTATGCTCGTAGTACTTGAGCTGGTTTAATATTTCATTTTCATAACCCCCGCACACCGCGGGGGTTTTATTCAATCTTTTAGGTATGGTTATTAATACGACTCTATGTTATCTTGAACGTGACGGCAAGTATCTTATGATGCTGCGCAACAAGAAAAGTCACGATATAAATGAGGGCAAATGGATCGGCCTCGGCGGTAAGTTTGAACCCGGCGAGACACCCGAAGAATGCGCCATACGCGAAGTCCGCGAAGAGAGCGGTCTTATTATTAATTCGCAGGTCTTCTGCGGCATAGTGGAGTTCCGCACAACAAACGGACACGATGAAGATATGTATCTGTTTACATCCGATGACTTCTCAGGAGAGATAACAGACTGCGACGAAGGCGAACTGCATTGGATAGACAAAGACAAGATATTTGACCTCGCACTCTGGGAAGGCGATAAGATATTCCTTAGGGAGATGCTCGCCGGCCGCACGGATATCAAGATGACATTAACCTATGATGAAGAAGGCAACCTGATAAATTGAAACCGCTTTGACGGTTTCTTTTTTATTGTGATATAATTGGAGCATGGCACATGAATTACGACAATTTAACGTAACAGGTATGTCCTGCGCTGCGTGTCAGGCGCGGGTCGAAAAAGCGGTCTTAGAATTAGACGGCGTAGATACCTGCGCGGTAAATCTCTTGACCGGAAGCATGGGCCTTACCGGCACTGCAAGTGATGCGGCAATCATAAAAGCCGTCACAGACGCCGGATATGGCGCTACAGTAAAAGAAAGCGCCTTAGGTGATGAAATTCTCGTCGATAGGGAGACACCGGCCTTAAAACGGCGTTTAATAAGCGGAGCGGCCGTTCTGCTCGTGCTTATGTATGTCTCCATGGGCCATAACATGCTGAATCTGCCCCTTCCGGCCATTTTAGCGGATAATCCCGGCGTATTTTCAGTATGCCAGGCCATTCTTTCTGCAATAGTCATAGTAATCAATCGAAAGTTCTTCATATCAGGCTTCAAAAGTGTTCTTGCCGGCAGTCCCAACATGGACACCCTCGTTGCGCTCGGCTCATCGGCTTCATATCTTTGGAGCGTATATGTGACTGTCTGCATATTTGCGGCAAATGATCCGCTCACGGGCCGTGAGCTTCTCGGACGACTCTATTACGAATCCGCTGCGATGATTCTTGTGCTGATAACCATCGGAAAGATGCTTGAGGCAAGAAGCAAAGGCAAGACCACAAATGCTCTCAAGAGTCTTATAAAGCTTGCGCCCAAAACCGCCTGCCTGATAAAAGACGGAGAGGAAGTTATCGTCAGCGCCGATGAGGTACGCGTGGGAGATATATACGCGGTGCGCCCCGGCGCGGCAGTGCCTGTTGATGGCGTCGTAGCAAGCGGCGTAAGTGCAATCGATGAATCCGCACTCACAGGCGAGAGCATTCCGGTTGATAAGGCGGAGGGAGATAAGGTATATGCCGCGACGATTAATCAAACCGGTTATATTACCTGCCGTGCGGTGCAGGTAGGCGACGATACAACGCTTGCGCAGATTATTAAGCTTGTGAGCGAATCTGCCGCAACCAAGGCGCCTATCGCGCGTATAGCTGACAAGGTCTCAGGTATATTTGTTCCTACTGTTGTAGGAATTGCGATTATTACGCTGATCTGTCATCTCATAGCAGGCCAGGCCTTTGAATATGCGCTTGCGCGCGCCATAGCAGTCCTCGTTATCAGCTGCCCGTGTGCGCTCGGCCTTGCTACGCCTGTCGCAATTATGGTCGGCACCGGCGTCGGCGCAAAAAACGGAATATTGTTTAAGACCGCGGCAGGTATAGAGCAGGCCGCCGGCGTTAAAATAGTTGCGCTTGATAAGACAGGAACTATCACAAGGGGCACGCCTCAAGTTATGGATATTATCGCAGCTGACGGCTTTACAGAAGCTGAACTTGAGCAGCTTGCCGGAAGCATAGAAAAAAAGAGCGAGCATCCGCTTGCCACGGCCATTACGCAGTATGTTCATGATAAAAATATAGCCACTCAGGAAGTGAGCGATTTTGAGGCACTGCCGGGACACGGACTTTCTGCGCAGCTTTCAGGCCGCCGGCTTCTTGCGGGCTCGCTTTCATTTATTTCCGGGCAAATGCAGCTTCCTGCCGGGCTTATTGCAAAGGCTGAAGAACTTGCAAGTGCCGGGAGAACGCCGCTTATATTTGCAACGGATAATAAACCGGCAGGTATCATCGCAGTAATGGATACGGTTAAATCCGACGCGGCGCCTGCTATCGCGCGCATGAAGGATATGGGTCTTTCGGTCATTATGATAACCGGCGATAATTCACGTACCGCCTCTGCGGTTGCAGCTTCGGCCGGAATAGATCACGTATTTGCGGAGGTTCTTCCGCAGGAAAAATCAGCTATCATTTCCGCACTGTCACACGGCGGTATGACTGCGATGGTCGGCGACGGAATTAATGATGCTCCGGCGCTTGCAGCGGCAGGAGTAGGTATTGCTATCGGCGCCGGCACGGATGTTGCGATAGATGCGGCGGAGGTTGTGCTTATGCATGACGGCCTCAGTGAGGTGCCTGCAGCGCTTGGACTTGCCCGCGCAACGCTTCGAAATATCAAGCAGAACCTGTTCTGGGCATTTTTCTACAATGTGATTTGTATTCCGCTTGCAGCGGGGCTGTATGCATCCTTCCTGCATTTTGAACTGAGTCCGATGGTTGCGGCAGCGGCGATGAGCCTGTCCAGCTTCTGCGTTGTATCAAATGCACTCCGGCTGAATCTCTATGATCCTCACAAGTCCGAAAAAAAGAACCCCGCGATGATTTCACAAGACGATTTTGAACTTTTGGTATATAATATTGATAAAGAAATCAGATATAAAAGGGAGAAAGAAACTATGACCAAGACTCTTTTAGTTGAAGGGATGATGTGCCCTCATTGCGAGGCGCATACAGTTGAGGCTCTTAAGGCCATCGATGGTGTTGAATCAGCAGTTGCAAGCCATACCGAAGGAACGGCGGTTGTTACGCTCAGCAAGGATGTTGCTTTTGATGTGCTTAAGGCGGCAGTTGAAGGTGCAGGATATAAAGTGACCGGAGAGCGCTGATCATATGACAAATAAAGCTAAATTCAAAAACATTCTCTTCTGGATCATGGGAATGGCTGCTATGGGACTCGGTATTGCGCTGTGCACCAAAGGCGGTCTGGGGCTCAGTATGATTGCCGCCCCGCCCTATATCATCCACGTATGGCTGCGAGATGCATTTGCCTGGTTTACGCAAGGGACCGCGGAATACTTCTGGCAGGCAATTATCCTGTTAATAATGTGTCTCATCATCAGGCGCTTCAGATGGCGTTACCTGCTTTCTTTTGTGGCAGCGATGCTGAGCGGCTTTGTCATCGATTTCTGGCTGATGGTTCTCGGGGGAAATGGATGCTATGAGAGTATGGCAGTGAGAATCGTTGCATTTCTTGTCGGCACCTGCGTGACCGGTTTCGCGGTTGCGTGTTTCTTCCGCACCACACTTCCGATTCAGGTATATGAACTCGCGGTAAATGAGATAACCGCACGTTACAATTTCGACAAAATCAAAGTAAAGCGCATATTTGACGTTACGATGCTTGTGCTGTCGGTTGGCCTCGCGCTGCTTCTTAATCACAG
Source organism: Lachnospiraceae bacterium (assembly GCA_045600025.1). Lineage (GTDB taxonomy): Bacteria > Bacillota > Clostridia > Lachnospirales > Lachnospiraceae > UBA3774. The sequence continues at coordinate 8,414 of JAZRXC010000003.1, read as the reverse complement.
CTTTGAGGGTGTCGGCATCGGCACGATTATTACAACAATCATCAACGCTTCGGTTATCAAGTTCTTCGGAAAAGTAATCGACGGAATAGAGAAAAAATAACAAAGAATTGAATAATAATTCAGCCCGGCAGGAAATTCTGCCGGGCTGTTTTTATGTGCTGAATATATCAGATATTATCGGGTGTTAAGAGCTTTACAAGCTCAGAGATCGGGATGACGAGAGCAGCAAGACCTATCGCAATACCGAACTCAGCAAGACTTACGGAGGTCAGTCCGAAGAAGCCTGCAATCGGAGGTACGAATACTACGCCGAGTGTCAGCACTATAGTCCAGAGCAGTGCGCCCCACAGCCACCAGTTCTGCTTCTTAATCTTCAGAATCGACTGTGTCAGAGACCTATGGGTAAATGCGCAGAACATTTCTGCGAAGTTACAGGTAAGGAATGCCATGGTCATGCCGTCGGCGCTTTGCGCGAACTGCCATACTCCGCTTTCGTACCATTCTCCGAAGAGATAGGAGAAGATGATCAGACCGCCTAAAATAACGCCCTGAGCTACGGCAATGATGCCGGCGCCGCCTGCAAAAAGACTCTCAGAAGAAGCACGAGGCTTCCTCTTCATAAGACCGGATTCAGCCTCCTCCATGCCGAGAGCAAGGCCCGGAGCCGAGTCGGTAATCATATTTATCCAGAGAAGATGTGCCGCTGACAGAAGCTTGAAGCCCATAACGGAAGCGGCAAATACAGCAGCAACCTCACAGAAATTAGTGGTCAGCTGGAACTGAACAACCTTGCGGATGTTATCGTATATACGACGTCCTTCCTCAACAGCGCCTACGATGGTGGCAAAATTATCATCTGCCAGAACCATGTCGCACACGCTCTTAGTAACGGCGGTACCTGTAATTCCCATACCGATACCGATGTCAGCCGCCTTAATGGAAGGCGCATCATTTACACCGTCACCGGTCATAGCTGTAACCATACCCAGTGCCTGCCATGCTCTTACGATGCGGGTCTTATGCTCAGGTTGAACACGTGCATAAACATGATAACGTTGAACTGCCGAAAGCATCTCCTCATCGGAGAGGGAATCAAGCGCAGAGCCCTCAGTAGCCTCAGAAGGATCATTGATAATTCCGAGATCACGTGCGATGGCGACAGCGGTATCAAGATGGTCGCCGGTAATCATGATAGGCGTGATGCCGGCGCCGCGGCATTCGGCAATGGCACCGTACACTTCAGGTCTGCAAGGGTCTATCATGCCCAAAAATCCGGCAAATACCATATGCTCCTCAAGTGCCTCGGGAGAGGTATCACCGGGCATTTCGGCATGCGTACGGAAGGCAGCAGAGAGCACACGCAGCGCGCGATCGGCAAATTCCTTTGAACGCCTGCGCACATTCTCTTTATATTCCTCGGTCATCGGACACTCGCGTCCCTCATACCAGTAGTAATCACAGTGGCTTAATACAACCTCACACGCACCCTTGGTGTACTGAATAATTTTGCCGTCAACATTGTGGATGGTAGACATCATCTTGCGTTCAGAATCGAAAGGCGCTTCGGCGATTCTCGGATATTGCCCATCAAGACGGTCTTTATAAAGCTGCAGATCATGAGCGTGATTAACAAGAGCAGCCTCTGTGGGCTCGCCCTCAGCAGTGTGCATACCTGCGCAGCGCTTTGCGTCATTACACAGTGCCATAGCCTTGGCAAGGAGCACGGGATCATCGGTCCAGGTATCGGTAACGGTCATACGGTTCTGCGTGAGAGTACCGGTCTTATCGGAGCAAATGATTTGCGTGCAGCCGAGAGTTTCAACTGCGCTTAATTTACGGATGAGCGCACTGCGTCTGCTCATTTTTGTAACGCCGATGGACATGATTATAGTCGTAACTGCCGGCAGTCCTTCCGGAATGGCGGCAACGGCGAGCGCAACTGCTATGATGAATGTATCAAGAATAACATCGAATACAGGTGCGTCAGAAGATACTATAACGGTATCGCGGATTACTCCGAATAAGAATACGAAGATGCATATGCCGATTACGAGCTTGGTTAGAGTAAGAGAGAGCTCGGTCAGCTTCTTATTAAGAGGTGTCTGCTCATCGGCAGCGGCGGAGAGCACGTCGGCTATCTTGCCCATCTCGGTATCCATACCGGTCGCTACGATAACGGCACTGCCTCTGCCGTATACTACGGTGCTTCCGGAGTAAATCATATTTTTTCGGTCGCCGAGAGGGATATCCTTGGCGCCTTCTTTGAGCATAAGAAGATCGATGATCTTGCTTACGGGTACGCTCTCGCCTGTGAGAGCTGCTTCCTCAACCTTCATTGAATAGCTTTCAAGTATGCGACAGTCCGCAGGCACGGCGTCGCCTGCTTCCAGTACAACAACGTCGCCTGCTACGAGGTCTTCACTCTTAACGGTAACGATATTACCGTCGCGCAGAACTCTGCTCGTGGCGGCGGTCATTTCCTTTAAGGCGTCAATCGCAGCCTCCGCCTTGGATTCCTGTACGACTGAGAGAACCGTATTTAATATAACTACAAATAAGATAATAAATAGATCCGCGTAGCTTTCATTTCCGCCGCGTACAGCATTTTCATAAATAGTTGTAGCGGTTGAGATGATAGCTGCTCCGAGAAGCAAGAAGATCATCGGGTCAACAAGGGCCTTCATAAACCTTGCAAAAAGCGTGGGGCGCGGTTTATCGGCGAGTTTGTTTTTGCCATGTTCTTCAAGACGCTTTGCGGCCTCCTCACTGCTAAGACCATTAACACTTGAATTAACAGCTTTAAGGACGGTTTCTTTTGTTTCACAATAATATTTCATAAATTCCTCCGAATATATACTCATAAAAAACACGAACGGCTTTTAGCCATTCGTGGGTCTGGTCATTTCATGCAAACCAAGCGCTGCGCGCTGAGATTGTTGATTTGCCACCGCATCATGCGGTCGACTACTCCCCCAGGAGCATCTTAAATATAATAGAAATAATCATTTGTGTCAATCTCAAAAGAAATCTTGCTTTTTTGAATTATATAGAATACAATATAAGCGTAACATTTTATATCATTCTATTAGGAAGGTACTTGGCATGGAAATTACTAAGACAGTTGATAATGGCGTATTAAATGTAGCACTTGCTGGACGTCTTGATACCACAACAGCTCCCGAGCTTGAAGCAGCACTCAAAGATGAGTACGCTAATTGCAGCGGCCTCATTCTCAACTTCGAGAACCTTGAGTACATCTCATCTGCAGGACTTCGTGTTCTTCTTGCAGCACAGAAGGCTATGGCAGCTAACGGCGGAGTTCTTGTTCGCGGCGCAAATGAAGAAATCAAAGAAGTTTTCGATATCACAGGCTTCTCAGATATTCTTAACATCGAGTAATCTCGCTATTAGGTTTCACCTTTGCGACAATTAATAAAACAACAGTTACATGGGTGTATCTTATGTGACTGTTGTTTTATTTATAATTATTTGAGGTTTTTATGAAACGTTCCAGTGGTATATTACTTCCGATTTCATCTCTGCCCTCGCCTTACGGAATCGGTACATTTGGTAAGGCAGCGTATGAGTTCGCTGACTTTTTGCGCAAGGCAGGTCAGACTTATTGGCAAATGCTTCCGCTCGGTCCGACGAGCTACGGTGACAGCCCCTACCAGAGCTTTTCCGCATTTGCCGGCAATCCTTATTTTATTGATCTTGATATGTTAATAGAAGACAGTCTCCTGACAGGCGAGGAGGTTAACTCGCATGCGTGGGGAAGCGAGCCTCGCTACGTAGATTACGGCAAGATATATGAGAGCCGTTTTGAGCTTCTTTCGCTGGCTAAGAAAAGAGGCTGGAAGCGTTATGAGGAGAATATCAATCAGTTTCTTGATGAGAATATCAGCTGGCTTCCGAACTATGTTTTATTTATGGCCTGTAAGCGCCATTTTGATATGAAGTCCTGGCAGGAATGGCCGGATGATGCGCTGCGCCTTCGTGATGCGGCTGCGCTTTCGCATTACGGCAGCATGCTGCAGGATGATATCGAGTTATTTACATTTATTCAGTTCCTGTTCTATAAGCAGTGGAATATGCTGCGCGATTATATCCATCAGCAGGGCCTTGCCATAATCGGTGATGTTCCGATTTATGTTGCTATGGATAGTGCTGATGTGTGGAGCGAGCAGGAGTTTTTCCAGCTTGATGAGAAGGGGTTTCCGCTTGAAGTAAGTGGTGTTCCGCCGGATTATTTTTCCGAAGACGGTCAGCTTTGGGGCAATCCTCTTTATGACTGGGATGAGATGAAGGCCGACGGCTACGGCTGGTGGATTCGCCGTATTGATGGTGCGGCTAAGCTTTTTGATGTTATTCGTTTTGATCATTTCCGTGGTTTGGAGTCTTACTGGGCTGTGCCTTTTGGCGAGACTACGGCGAAAAACGGTCAGTGGCATAAGGGCCCCGGCATGGAGCTTGTCAGTACGCTTAACGGGTGGTTTCCGAATATTTCTTTTATTGCGGAGGATCTTGGTTTTCTTACCCCCGAGGTTTCGCAGCTTCTTTCCGATAGTGGCTGGCCGGGGATGAAGGTGCTTCAGTTTGCCTTTGATAGCGGTGAGTGTTCAAATTATCTGCCGCATACTTATAATAGTAATTGCGTTTGCTATACGGGTACTCATGACAATGCTACTCTTGCCGAGTGGCATGAGGATGCGTCTGATTCTGATGTTGCTTATGCGACGGAGTATCTTGGTTTACATAAAGAAGAGGGTTTTAATCTCGGCGTTATTCGAGGAGGAATGAGTAGTGTGGCTGGTCTTTTTATAGCGCCTATTCAGGATTATTTGGGCCTTGGAAGGTTTCATCGCATCAATACGCCCGGTACTACTGCCGGTAATTGGCAGTGGCGTCTTTTGCCTGACGAAGCGTCGGATGAGCTCGCGGAGGGTATTTCTTACATTACCAAGTTGTATGGTCGGTAGTCTTTTATTAAAAATTTGCGGCATGGTTTCCCATGCCGCTTTTTGTATTTATAGAAGATTGGTGTGGTTAGCAACAGAAGATTCTGGGCATTCCGCAGCAGCTTCCGCAGCAGAGCTGGGCTGCGCAGCAGGTGAAGCAGAGTCTTGTTACGTCGCAGGTATTTCTGCCGTATTGGGCATCTCCGGTCTGCTGATACCAGGTGCCGCCGCCTTCCAGTCGCTGCACAAGGCGTTCATATTCCATGTTGTCGGGCTCCATCGCTAGTGCCTGTTTTGCGTAGCTTAGGGCGTTTACGTTGTTACCCATGCCGGAGCTTGCGACTGCTGCGTAGTAGTACCATCTTGCGGGACGTTCGGTCATTGAGTTCAGTACGTTCATTGCCTGGTCGTAACTGCCGTTATTTATATATGTTGCTGCGGAGTTTAGTTTTTGTGCGGTTGCTGAGTCGTAGTTTTCTTGTCTGCGGCTACCGCTTCCTTGTCCGCCGAATCCGCCGAAGCCTCCGAAGAAGTCGCTGAACGGGCCCCAGTAGAAGCCTCCGCCGTAACTTTGTCCGCCGTAACTTTGTCCGCCGTAATTTTGCCCGCCGTAACTTCCGCCATAGCCATTTCCGCCGTAACTTGATCCGCCGTATCCGGCTCCTCCGTAGCTGCCGTAGTTCCCTCCGCGGTAGCCTTGTTCTCTTTCGCGGACAATCTGATCATAGGCCTGTTGGATTTCTTTGAATTTTTCTTCTGCCTGGGCCTTGTTAGGGTTATTTATATTTGCGTCGGGATGGTATTTGCGGCTGAGCTTTCGGTAGGCTTTTTTTATTTCATCGTCTGTGGCCGAGGGCTCTACGCCGAGTACCTGATAGGGATTTATCATTTTTGTCCTTTGTTTCGATTAATTTCGTATTTTATCCATACGCCGCTGTAGATTATGTTTCTCAGTATCTCGGCGTTTTTGATGATCGGGAGTGCCTCAAATGTTATTGCGCATTCGCCCATCATCATATTCATTATGGAGATTGCTTCGTCTTCAGTGTATGTTTTTTCTTGTGCGTTCCAGATGTTGTAGTGTCCGCGTTTTGTGTCTTCTTCGCGGTCTAGGTATGCGTCCATCAGATAGATGTATTTGCCCATGTAGAAGCCAAGTCTTTTTAGGGAGGGTGCCCATTCATCATCTCGCGCGGCAAATATTTCTCCGAGCATTTCGCCTGTGTATCCTGCGACTTTGTCTATGTCGGTCAGTTTATGATCCTGAGCGGATATGAGCCTTGTCATATATGTTGTGACTGCCGTCTGCTGCCTCGGGTATTCGCGTTTTATCCTTGTGAGCTGTTTTTTGATGCCGTCTGCTAAGGCTTTACTTGTTATGTGTTTGTCGTCGCGCCAGTCATCAAGTAGGTTGTAGTATGAGAGTAGCAGGTTCATGTCTGCTGCGTATCTTGTGTATTTATGTATGATGCTTTCGTGGCGTTTTTCCGGGTGGACGATGCAGCGTTCGTATGTTTTTTCTTCTTCGGGTTCGTACAGTCCTGCTAACAGTACCGATAAGAATGTCATGTCATAGGTGAGTGTTAGCCGTCCGAAGTTTCCTGCCACGTGTTTTAGTTCTTTGCATAGTCCGCAGTAGTATGCGTGGTAGGTGTCGTAGTCTTTTATTTTCAGTTCCGGTTGATTGACTGATATATATCCGAACATCTCAGGTCTTCTTTATAAATTGCGCGTGGCATTTGGGGCAGGTGATTGCTATCCTTCCGCGGCCTGCCGGTACGCGTACTTTTTGTTTACATGAGGGACATTTGTATATGCGATGGGCTTTGTCTACGGGTTCTCTTTTTACTCCCTTGAAGAAGTCCAGTACTCTGCCTTTTATCTTGAGGTAGGTTTGGTTCTGGGCGTAGCGTTTTTGGATGTTTTTGGACAGCATGCGGACTAGATTCCATATGAGCAGCAGTAGTTCCAGGTAGTATAGAATTGTGCATGCAATGTTCGGTCCGCCTACTGCTTTTTCTATGATAATCTGTGCTACCATGAATATGACAGCCAGCAGTAGTATGAAGCGGTTTAACTGGTCTACGCCGTATCTGCCTTCCATAAAGTGGCGGAATTTATTTCCGAGGTTTGAAAAAAAGTTTCTCATAGTGGACTCCCGTTTATTTCTTGTTTTTATTATAACTTGTAAATACTTTTCTATGTATAAAGTATTTATAAACTTTGTATGTGTCACATTTTTGCTTATTTTCATTCCTCCAACCCCTATTTTTGTGACGATTTGTCACATTTGTAGATTTTATTTTTTGCATGTGCTAACATCCTTATATCTACAACAGCATATCCGGTTTTTCTGATTATCTTAGTCCGCTCGGACCGATTGCGCCTTGTAGAAATACAACTTAATAAGGAGGACACATATGTGTAACTTGGATTCAAGGTATAAGTTTACCAATGATCTGTGTTTTTCGAAAATCATGGGCGAATGCCCGGAGCTTACAAAGAGCCTTTTGGAGCTACTTTTAGGTAAGCGTATCAAAAAGCTTAAGAACCTTAATTCGCAGAAAAGTGTGGTACAAAGGCTTGATAGACGTGGTGTACGATTCGATGTGTACACCGAAGACGAAGAGAATAAAATCTATAACATTGAAATGCAGGTAAGTAGAGATAAAGATCTTGGAAAGAGAAGCAGATATTATCACAGCATGCTTGCACTGCAGCAACTTGGAAAGAGCGTTGCTTATGAAAGGCTTCACGAAACCTATGTTATATTTATCTGTAAAAACATTAAAGATGGTAAATATAAGCCCGCTGTATCAACATACAGATACAGAAGCGATAAGGACTTTTCAGATTGCCTTGATGATGGTACAATAATCATGATAGTTAATGCAAAAGGCGATGATACCGGATTATCTGATGAGATGAAAGCTTTTTTAAAGTACATCAGGACAGGCGAGTTATCCGGGAGCGATGATAACCTGGTACATCAGCTACAAGCAGAAGTTGAATACGCAAGGCATGAACATAAGTGGGAGGAGGACTTTATGATACTGCAAGAAAAACTGGATGATGCAAGAGCGGAAGGCAGACTTGAAGGCAAAGCAGAAGGCAGACTCGAAGGTATAGCAGAAGGCATAGAAAAAGGCAAAACTGCGGGCATACTTGAATCTCTGATCAATCTTGTGAAAGACAACCTCATCACGATTGAAGAGGCAGCAAAACGCGTCGGCCTCCCGGTAGAAGAATTTCGAAAACTAATCAAATAACACACACTAGAAAATCACACCAGGAAGCGCCATCGGCGCTTCTTTTTCGTTGCCATTATATGTTAAATAATTTATAATTAAATTGATAATTCACTCAATGATTATAATGCGTTGCATTAAACTGCCCAAATAGTAATATAATATAAACAAATAAAAAGCATTATCTGGAGAAAATCATGACAAAAAA
>JAZRXC010000002.1:0-32175 GCA_045600025.1 Lachnospiraceae bacterium | reverse complement strand
CTGTAAATGCTGCATCAGCTACGGCAAAGGCAGAAGGTGTAGCAGAAGGCATAGAAAAAACCCTCATTGAACTTGTTTCTAAAGGAACTCTTACAGTTGAACAAGCCGCAGATCAGGCCGGCCTCCCGGTAGAAGAATTCCGAAAACTAATCAAATAAATAGCAAAAGAGACCGTAAGGTCTCTTTTGCTATGGAGAGGGCGTCTTCTCCTCTGTTTCATATCTATATTTCTTCCGCTATCTTATGTAGTTTTTCAAATCGGTGATAGACTCCCGATTTTCCGATTTTCTTTGTCAGCATCTGACCCAGCGCTTCTATCGGCATGTCCGGATTTTCAAGGCGGAGCTCAGCAAGCTCTTTTAGCTCGTCCGGAAGTGATGACAGCCCCGGGCCTGCGGCTATGATTTCTATATCGTGCACTTGTGCGAGCCCTGCAGATACGGTTTTGTGAAGATTCGAAGTCTCGCAGTTTACTTTGCGATTCACATTGCCGCTTATGTCACGAAGTATGCGAGTGTTCTCCATATCAAGAAGCGCTGACGATGCTCCGATGACGCTCAGAAAATCCGATATTCCGTCTCCGTCTTTAATATAAATAACGTAATCGCCACGGCGTATGCGGGTGCGCGTTTTAACTTCAAAATCCGCCAGGAGCTTAACTATTTCATGCGCTCTTTCTTCGCTTTTGCAAACGATTTCCATATGGTAGGATTTGTTCGGATTATTGATGCTTCCGCTGCAAATGAACAGTCCCCGCAGGAACGCCCGGCGGCAGCAGATATTTGCCGGAAGAAGCTTGCCGAGAGGCATGTCTATATCCCAAAGCGCACCGCCTTTGCTGAGCAGCTTCATCTCGCTGAGCATATCTTCTGCCTTCTCGGAGGACGCAACATACACTGTGTAAATAGTCGGCCTTTCGGCGCGAACCGATACTTCGGGGTACTCGTGGTACAGGCGTCTTATAAGTGTGGCGGCAAGAACTGCCGCATAGCGGTTCTCCGTTACGATAGCCGGAAATACTTTCCCGTCGCGTCTTACGATGTATATGCCATACACGCTGAATATAGCCAGAAGCACTGCGAGTTTGCAGTGCCTTGTCTGATCGATTTTTTCTGTTAATTCTGTTTTGACCTGATTAGCAAATGTCATGAAAAATCGCCGAGTGTCCTGACTTCAAGTTCAAGCTGCAACCCGAACTTATCCTGTACTTCTTTTTGAATATACTTACACAAATTGTAAATGTCGCTCGCCGTTGCATTGCCTTTGTTAATTACAAAACCGCAGTGCTTCTCCGATACGGCAGCCCCTCCGATACTGTAACCCGAAAGCCCAGCCTGCTCGATAAGCGCTCCCGCGAAATATCCCTCGGGGCGCTTAAAAGTGCTGCCTGCGCTCGGATATTCGAGCGGCTGCTTTTCCTTGCGCCTCTTGGCAAAATCGTCCATCAGTGCTTTTATTTCGACCGGATCCTTCGGCTGTAATGAAAATGTCGCGCCGCAAATGATGTATCCCTTCTCCATGGCAGTGCTGTGACGGTATGAGAAATTCATATCTGAAGCGCTCACTTCGCGGATGTTGCCCTCTTCATCAATAACCGTAACTCCTGTGCATACGTCTTTAATCTCTCCGCCGTACGCGCCTGCATTCATATATACGGCGCCGCCAAGCGACCCCGGGATGCCTGAGGCGAATTCCAGCCCGCCGAGCCCCGCATCAAGCGCCTCTTTTGCAATCGCAGAAAGATTTGCGCCTGCACCGGCAGTGATAATATTGCCATCCACATGAATATCTGACATGCCTCCGGCTATGTGCACAACCACACCGTCAAAGCCTTTATCGGAAGCGAGCACGTTGCTGCCGCGGCCAAGCAAAAACCACGGCTCTTCGCTCTTTCTTATTTCGGAAATGATGAGCGCAAGCTCTTCGTTACTGTGCGGTGAAACAAAGAGTCTTGCCGGTCCGCCTACCTTAAAAGTGGTATGTTCCGACAATGGTTCGTCCTTGCAAATATCAAGCCCCGGGCAGAGTATGCGAAGGCTGCTTTCTGTTTCTGTCATCCTTCAATATCCTCTTGCATGTTTTTCTGAACGCGGCGATAGAGTTCGTCAATCGCGTTGTAGCCCATCGTGCGCTGACGATAGTTAATTGCGATTGCTTCAACTATTACCGCAAGGTTACGACCGGGACGAAGCGGAAGTGTATAGCAAAGGACTTTGTTCCCAAGGTAATCGACATACTGATCGCCATCACCGAGACGGTCATATTCCTTGTCTTTCTTCCACTCTTCTATATTAATTACAACGTCTATCTGCTGTTCGCTCTTTACACTTTCGAGACCGAATAGTGTCTTAACATCTATTATCCCGACGCCACGCAGCTCAATAAAGTCTTTTGTCACTTCAGGCGCCGTACCTATCAGGGTTTCGTCATCCTGCTTGTGAATCTCAACCGCGTCATCAGCTACAAGTCTGTGTCCGCGCTTTATAAGCTCGAGCGCAGCTTCACTTTTTCCGATACCGCTCTCACCGGTTATAAGGACACCTTCGCCGAACACATCGACAAGTACGCCGTGCACGGTAATGCGCGGTGCAAGCCATCTGGCTACATAGTTTATTACGCTAAGGGCAAATTCATTCGTGCTGCGTTTTGTGATGAACAGCGGGACGCCGTGCTTTTTCGCAAGTGCCAGCGTATCGTCCGACGGCGTATGATTTCTGCAAAATATCAGGCACGGAATGCCACTTGCAAAAAGCTTGTCCATGCGCTCACTTACTTCTTCCGGTGTAAGTGTTGCAAGGTAGGCGTACTCAACATTTCCGATAATCTGTACGCGCTTCTCGTTAAAGAATTCGTAAAATCCGGCCAGCTGCAGAGCCGGGCGGTTTATATCGTCTGCCGTAATCTCTATGAGATCGGCATCTATTTCCGGTGTTAATTCGCAGAGTCTTAAATCTCTGCACATTTTTCCAACTGTTATACCTGACATATCCATTTCTCCTTATAGGCAAATTATATGTTATCATGTGCTCACATTCAATCAAAAGTTAAGAAATAGCAACTGAATCCTTGACAATCCTCTTCATAGGTGTTATAAATATCAAGCACTCAGGGGCATAGTTCAATGGTAGAACAGCGGTCTCCAAAACCGTCGATGTGAGTTCGACTCTTACTGCCCCTGTTTTTTTATGTCTGTTTTTTAAAAAGTTTAGAAATTCTTCCCGTTTAAATAATTGAATAAAAACGTTTGCTCAAATATAATATAAGTGTCGGATTGGCCGGCAATTACTTAAAATAATAATGAGGATAATATGAACGACGATAATAAAAAGAAAAATGACGATGACAACAATAAAAAGCGTCATAACTTTCTGGCGATAGCCACATTTATTATGATTGCGATTTTTGCAATCGCAATGATTACACGTAACTGGGTATCTTCAGAAAACGCCGATATGTCATACAATGAATTTCTGAACAAGATTGAAACTACCGATGTCAGCAACATAGATAAAGTAGTAATCGATGCGACCAACTATAGAGTAACTCTCGTAGTAAAAGAAGCCAGCAGAACCACGGAATACACCACCGGTATCGTAGAAGACATTGATGAATTTGCCACAAGGCTTATGGCTAAGGGCATAACCGTAGAGAGTCTTCCGGTAAGCAACCCCAGCATTCTTCTGACACTACTCATCTACTGTCTGCCGCTTGCGATATTCTTATTCTTTATGTCCCGCACTATGGGTAAGAACGGCGGACTCTTCGGACTCGGTAAGAGTAACGCCAAGTTATATATGCAAAAAGAAACCGGCGTTACATTTGCTGATGTAGCCGGTCAGGATGAAGCCGAGGATTCTCTTCAGGAGATAGTTGACTTCCTGCATGACCCGGGCAAATATACCGCAATCGGTGCTAAGCTCCCCAAGGGCGCTCTTCTTGTAGGCCCTCCCGGAACAGGTAAGACACTTCTTGCTAAGGCAGTAGCCGGTGAAGCTAAGGTTCCCTTCTTCTCTCTTGCAGGCTCAGACTTTGTAGAGATGTTCGTAGGTCTCGGCGCATCACGTGTGCGCGACCTGTTTAAAAATGCCGAGGAGCAGGCACCTTGCATCATATTCATTGATGAGATTGATGCCATAGGTAAGAGCCGTGACAATCGCTTCGGCGGAAATGATGAGCGTGAGCAGACTCTAAACGCTCTGCTTTCAGAGATGGATGGTTTCGATTCCAGCAAGGGTGTATTCATTCTGGCAGCTACCAACCGTCCTGAGGTTCTGGATCCTGCGCTGCTGCGTCCGGGTAGATTTGACAGACGCATTATAGTAGACAGACCTGACCTTAAGGGCAGACGTGCTGTGCTTGATGTGCATGCCAAGGGCGTTAAGATGGATGAGTCCGTTGACCTTGATGCCATAGCTCTTGCTACCGCAGGCTCTGTAGGTTCAGACCTTGCAAATATGATAAATGAAGCTGCAATTCTTGCAGCCAAGAATAAACGTAAAGCCGTATCTCAGTCCGATTTGTTTGAATCTGTTGAGATGGTAATAGCCGGCAAGGAAAAGAAAGACCGCGTTATGAACGAAAAAGAAAAACGCATGGTTGCCTTCCATGAGGTCGGACACGCACTTGCGTCTGCGCTTCAGAAAAACACTGAACCCGTTCAGAAGATTACTATCGTACCTCGTACCATGGGATCTCTCGGCTATGTAATGCAGACTCCCGAAGAGGAAAAATTCCTTATGACTAAAGCCGAGCTTGAGGCAGAACTTGTGTCACTGCTTTCAGGCCGTGCGGCGGAAGAAATATTCTTTGACTCTGTATCCACCGGCGCATCAAATGATATCGAACGCGCGACAAACCTCGCACGCGATATGATTGCGATGTACGGTATGAGTGAGGAGTTCGGTCTTATGGCTCTCTCAACAGTCAGAGATGAATATCTGACAGGACAGAAAGTTATGAACTGTGCAGACGAAACCGTAGCGAAAATTGATGCCGCGGTAAAGGCAAAACTCGCAGCTTCTTATGAACAGGCCAAAGAGCTTTTGTCTGAGAATAAGGAAATCCTTGAGAAGATTGCAAGCTTCCTGATAGAAAAAGAAACCATTACCGGCAAGGAGTTTATGCAGATTCTGCACGATTGCCAGAATGAAATTGATGCCATTTCCGGTGAAGCCTGATGTTTGACCTGCAGCGTGAACTACAAAAACTCCCGGACCGTCCGGGTGTATACCTGATGCACGATGCAGATGATAAAGTAATCTACGTCGGAAAAGCGGTTGTCCTTAAAAACCGCGTCCGTCAATATTTTCAAGCGGGTTATAAGCGCTCCCCTAAGATTGAAAGAATGGTGGCGCAGATAGCCCGCTTTGAATATATCGTAACTGATTCGGAGGCGGAAGCGCTCATATTAGAGTGCAATCTGATTAAAGAATATCACCCGAAGTACAATACTCTCCTTACAGATGACAAGGCCTATCCCTTTATCAGGCTAAGTGTTCAGGAGGATTTTCCTCGCATCTCATACTCGCATAGATCAGGGCGCGACGGCGCAAGATATTTCGGACCGTACATAAGTGGCCTTGCCGTGCGCGATACGATAAAGTTATGTCAGAGATTATTCCGTCTTCGCACCTGCACAAGGCGTCTTCCGGAAGATATCGGAAGCGGTCGTCCTTGCCTTTCAAGTCAGATCGGACTATGCACTGCTCCATGCGCAGCTTCCGTAACAGTGGAGGAATATAAGAAGCAGGTGGATGAAGCCATCACCTTCCTCGAGGGCAAATACTCTGCTGTGGAAAAACGTCTGCGCCGGCAGATGCAGGAAGCTGCGGATGCTATGGATTATGAAACCGCTGCGTCACTGCGCGACTTGATTACCAGCATTTCTCATCTCTCTGATGTTCAAAAGGTTACCGAAGAAGGCGATACCAATAAAGACATCCTCGCTTCTGCAAGAGACGGTCAGGATGCTATCATCCAGGTATTCTTTATCCGCGGCAGCAAGCTCATCGGACGCGACCACTTCCATATGCATATCGCTGAGGGTGATGATGACTCTCAGATTATGTCCGATTTCATCAAGCAGTTCTATGCCGGAACGCCTTTTATACCCCATGAGATATATCTCGGAAAAGAGCCTTCCGACTGTGCGGAGCTTGAGAGCGCGCTCTCAGCCAAGGCCGGATATAAGGTTGCACTTCACGTGCCGCAGCGCGGTTCTATGAAAAACCTTTTAAGGCTGGCTACTGAGAATGCCGCCATTCTCTTAAGACAGAATAAAGAAAAAGCCGACCGCCTCGAGTCACGCACCGAAGGCGCCGCAAGAGACCTTGCCGCGATGCTGAAGCTTCCGTCTGCATACCGTATGGAAGCCTACGATATATCAAATATCAGTGGCCTTTCTTCCGTAGGTTCTATGGTTGTATTTGTTGAAGGCAAGCCTAAGAAAAATGATTACAGAAAGTTCCGCATTAAGACAGTTACCGGGGCAAATGATTATGCTTCTCTTGCGGAGGTGCTCGAAAGACGTTTTACGCACGGCATGGCTGAACGTGAGAGCTCGCAAGGTCAGACTTCGTTCTGTGATTTTCCTGATATTATTATGATGGATGGCGGTAAAGGGCAGGTAGGCGTAGCTCTGTCTGTTTTGGAAAAGCTCGGACTTGATATCCCCGTATGCGGCATGGTTAAAGATGATAATCACCGCACACGCGGACTGTACTATCAGGGAGAGGAACTTCCCATAGATACAAAAAGCGATGTATTTCACCTGATTACAAGAATTCAGGATGAAGCACACCGCTTTGCTATAGAATATCACCGCTCACTGCGCGGTAAAAATCAAGTTCATTCCATTCTGGATGACATTCCGGGCATCGGACCGACAAGGCGAAAAGCGCTTATGAACTCTCTCGGATCAAGAGACGCAATATCTTCTGCTTCTGTTGACGATCTCGCCGCTATTCCCGGCATGAACAGACCGTCAGCCCGAATGGTCTACGCTTTCTTTCATGACGGAGAAGCTCCGGATTAAATCAAATTGCTTTCAATGCATCCGCTACGTTTTTTACACCTACGAGGCGGATGTTTTCTTTTATCTTTAAGCCCTTAAGATTGCTTTCGGGAAGTATACAGGTGTCAAATCCAAGGCGGGCCGCTTCACGCACGCGCTGCTCTGCCATGCGGACCGCACGTACCTCTCCGGATAATCCGACTTCGCCAAATGCGATAGTCTTTTCGCTGACCGGAACATCTTTATAACTGGAAGCAATTGCCAGCACTATTCCAAGATCAAGTGACGGCTCGCTTATCTTCATGCCACCGGCGATATTTACATACGCATCGCATTCGGATAGCTTCAGTCCCATACGCTTCTCAAGTACTGCCATAAGAAGATTGACCCTGTTGTAATCGGCTCCCGCCGCTGTGCGTCTGGGCATACCGAAGTTAGTGCGACATACGAGTGCCTGAATCTCAAGCAGCATAGGTCTCGTTCCTTCCATGCAGCAGGTTACAACCGATCCGCCGGCGCCTTCGCTCCTTCCTGATAAAAGATATTCGGAAGGGTTTGCCACTTCGCGAAGTCCGTCCGCAGCCATCTCAAATACTCCGATTTCATTTGTCGATCCAAAACGATTTTTCACTCCGCGTATGATGCGATAAGATGCGCTCTTATCTCCTTCGAAATAAAGCACCGTATCAACCATGTGTTCGAGCATTCTGGGACCTGCAACCGTGCCCTCTTTAGTAACGTGTCCGACTATGAATATGGTTATGCCGAGTCCTTTGGCGAGCTGCATCAAAACGCTCGTTGATTCGCGCACCTGACTGATGCTGCCCGGCGCCGCATCAACGCTCTCCCGGAACATGGTCTGTATGGAATCTATTACAACTATCTCCGGCTTCTCTTTTTTAAGAAGCTCGGCTATTACATCAAGATTAGTCTCGGATAAAAACTTGAGCTCGCCCGTGAAGGTTCCCATTCTGTCGGCGCGCAGCTTTATCTGGCGCAGAGACTCCTCACCGGAAATATAGAGCACGCCTCTGCCTGCGGCTGCAAGATTTCTGCATACCTGAAGGAGCAGGGTGGATTTTCCTATACCGGGGTCGCCGCCTACGAGTACAAATGATGCCGGTACGATTCCGCCGCCGAGTACATTGTCAAGTTCCGCGAAGCCTGTCGATATGCGCTGCTCATCGCGGCTTTCTATCTCACTGAGCTTTTGAGGCACGGCAAATGTGGCGCCCTGCCCCAGTGCCACTCTTCCCGCGCCGTCGCTTTCTGACGCTACGGGCGCCTCGACGAAGCTGTTCCACGCACCGCAGGCGGGACATTTGCCCATGAATTTTGAACTCTCGTATCCACATTCTTTACAGAAAAATGAAATTGTTTTTGCTTTAGCCATAATATCTCCTCGCCCTCTCCGGACCTTTATATCGTACCATACTTGCAATAAAAAATCAGTAGCAACTTGGGGGATATTATGGTAACATTGTTAGCGATTAGGCAAGTTTTAAGCAATGCCTGACATTGAAAGGATATATTATGATTCAAGCTTCAAATGTTTCACTTCGTTTCGGCAAGAAAGCGCTTTTTGAGGACGTAAATGTTAAGTTCGTCCCCGGCCATTGCTATGGCCTCATCGGCGCAAATGGTGCCGGAAAATCTACATTCCTGCGTATACTTACAGGCGAGCTCGAGCCCACCAGCGGCGAGGTTATCGTTACTTCCGGTGAGCGTCTCTCTTTCCTTAAGCAGGACCATTTCCAGTATGAAGAATACACCGCTATCGATACGGTCATGCTCGGCAACCCCCGACTCGTTGAGATAATGCACGAGAAGGATGCCTTATATGCTAAAGAAGATTTCACAGATGAAGACGGCGTAAGAGCCGGCGAACTCGAGATGGAATTTGCCGATATGAACGGCTACGAGGCAGAGTCCGATGCCGCATCTCTTCTTAACGGTCTCGGTATTGAAACCGATCTGCACTACGTGCTCATGAAGGACCTAAATGGTGCGCAGAAGGTTAAAGTGCTGCTCGCGCAGGCGCCTTTCGGCAATCCCGATATTCTGCTTCTCGATGAGCCTACCAACTTCCTTGACCTTGCTGCTATCGCATGGCTTGAGGAATTCCTGATCAATTTTGAAAACACCGTTATCGTCGTATCTCACGACAGATATTTCCTGAATAAGGTCTGCACTCAGATTGCAGATATCGACTACGGCAAGATTCAGCTCTACGCCGGCAACTACGATTTCTGGTATGAGTCTTCACAGCTGATGATTCGTCAGATGAAGGAAGAAAATAAAAAGAAGGAAGAAAAAATCAAGGAGCTGCAGGAATTCATTCAGCGTTTCTCCGCAAATGCTTCCAAGGCTAAGCAGGCTACTTCAAGAAAACGCGCCCTTGAGAAAATTGAACTTGAGGAAATTCGCCCCTCAAGCAGAAAATATCCTTACATTGATTTCCGTCCCGACCGTTCTATCGGAAATGAAGTCCTCGAGGTTTCGCACCTTACAAAAACCATTGAAGGCGTAAAGGTCCTCGATGATATTTCCTTCGTGCTCGGCCACGATGATAAGGTTGCGCTCGTAGGTTCAGACGAGCTTGCCAAGACTGTTCTCTTCCAGATTCTCGCAGGTGAGATGGAGCCCGATGAAGGCTCTTACAAATGGGGCGTTACCACCAGCGTTTCCTATTTCCCTAAAGACAGCGGAAGTGAATTCAAAAACGATTACACCATCACTGAATGGCTGACCGGTTATTCGCCCATCAAGGATGTTACATATGTGCGCGGCTTCCTCGGACGTATGCTTTTTGCAGGCGATGACGGGCTTAAGCATCTGCCGGTGCTCTCCGGTGGTGAGCGCGTTCGCTGCATGTTCTCCAAGATGATGATCTCCGGTTCTAATGTGCTTCTCTTTGATGAGCCTACCAACCATCTTGATATGGAATCAATTACCGCTCTGAATAACGGTATGATTAAATTCCCGGGCGTTATTATATTTGCCTCTCGTGATCATCAGATAGTACAGACCACAGCCAACCGCATCATGGAGCTGATCGGCGGCAAATTAATCGACAAGATTACAACTTACGATGAATATCTCGCAAGCGATGAGATGGCTATGAAGCGCCAGGTATATATCGCCCAGAAGGAAGAGGAGGATTAAGTCGAATCTCCGCCTATTCATATACTATATTTATCTGAAATAGTTTTTCACTTAATTTCAGCCTGAAGGAACATTTATCCCAACAGGCTGAAGTTTTGTGCTGTATGCGGAAAATAATTCAGCCCGGTAGAGTAAAAAATTCAACCAAGCTGAAGCGTGAATTCATAAATTCCCTTTCTATATAATAGAATAATCAATAGCAATTTGTGCCAATTTTTCAAATTTGTCCTAATACAGCGGTGCGATAGAAATTCCTTCAAAACTCTCTCCGCTTCTATAATAATATCTTCCGAGTGCTTCAGTGATGCCCTGCATATCAATGCTTCATTAGGGGCAAATATTACTCGACTGCCCATCTGCTCCTGTACAGCTTTCAGCCACGCAATAGCTCCGATAAAATCTTTTCTCTTAGGAAGATTGGACTTCTGCGGGTCGTGTTGGGGAATTGCCATCGTCTTACGATTAATCAAATCTGTTAAAATATGGGGCTCCAATAATTCAACAATATATTGATTATTACGGTGCGGCGGAGCCGCCAGTCCGGACAGGTGGCTCAAAATGAGCGGAGGAATCAAATATATTTCGGAGGGGTTAGTAAACCTGTTTCCAGTTATATGTGAATTCATTGTTCACAAACAAGCGGCAGGGGCTCAACGCCCTTGCCACAAATTGTCCGACCCCCAAACCAGGTCCTAAAGATTGACCCTAAAAATTCGAGCTAACCCCTAAAAACTTTAATTAGCCTTTTTTATTGGACTTGAAACATCAATCAAATGAATATCTCCTGAATAATGTGCATCTTGACTACCATCTTGTTTTGCACCTGCATAGGTGTTGATCTTAAAGCTCAAAATCTGTTGATATCTATTCTCCAATAAATCGCTATATTCAAATTCCATTTTTATGGTAAATATAGGGTAATTCTTAATAATATCCTTAGGGATTATTTTTCCAAAAGGTGCATCTTCAAAGACTTCTTTCGGAATTGGAGCTAAATTCATGCAAATATGGAACGGCATTCCTCCTTCCTCCCCAGATTCAAACGCTTGAACTCCAACGATTCTCCCTTGGGGCTGAAACAAAATAGGCTGAATACGACGATTAATATTTTCATACGAAAATTTTGCTGAGCAATTAATGGCAGTACCTACTCCTATATTTTTCAGTACTAATATTCCATTTAATATTGGTTTTTTATCAATTTCGTTTTCCAAATCAGGATCGCATTCGAAAGCCAAATATCCTACCTCTTTTTTGTGTGACACTATCTCCTCTGTTTGCGTAAACATAAAATCAAAATAAGGCCTAATCTGCAATTCTCGATCTCTGCTATTCTGTTCTCGAGCAAAAAGTATTGTTATAGCAATCCCAATCAATGAAAAAACGCCGCCCATAATTGCGCCCAAATAGCTACCTAAAAAGCCGGCCCAAGATTCATTCCCTATATTACTATAAACATTGTTTCCAAATATAAAATGGTCGATTAATATAGGAGATCCTACTATGACTAACAAAACGCATAATAGGATTAAGATTATTTTTTTCTTAGTCATTATCCACGCTCCGCATTTATGCTGCTTGAGTGCTGCCTTTTTGTATTGCTGTACTACTCGGTACTGCTAACAATACGTCGAATACACGCTCTTGCTTACTTCCGTTCTACTTATATGAAGTTTTTACTGATAATTCCATTCTTTAAATCTGCAATGTTGTACAAATCATCTTGAACTAAAAATGTTTCTTTAAGATTTCCTTTAGTCTTTAACCAACCTGCTCCGTCTGTAAACCAAACAAAATGCACATGTTCAACATCTTTTGCCTCGAGAGAAATAGTTTTAAAGCTACGCGCAGTTTCGTTTAGTTTAGAACCTCTCGACGAATAGCAATTACACTCACAGATATAAACCTCCTTACTACCAGTAGGTTTAACAACAAAGTCAAATCTTTTCTTTGTTACACCATCTGCACTAATTGCTGAAAGGTCATATCCCCATTTCTGCTCGACTTCATGCAAATACATCTCTTTGAAATATGTAACATCTTTCTCGAATCCAGCCTCCTTAATAAAGAATTCAACCAAATCTTCCATCTGGTCTCCACCTCTATTTTTTCTTGCATTACTATCGAGTCCAATATTTATTCCCAAACCAACATCCAACAAATCTCCAATAACATGACTTTGCAGTAAGTCAAAAATTCCTGTTTTCTGCATGAATTCTACATATAACTCCATGTCATAATTCATGCTATTAAAATTAAAATCCAACCGCCTATCATTTTCGGTGATCGCAATTACATTTTTTCTTACTGCCAATAAAAGCGGAATTGCTTTTATGCATTCAGGATATTCTTTTACTAAATCTCTGAATTCATCCTCTATATTATCAGAACCCTTAAGCGTATTTAATAATGCTAGCTGCCTTTTTACAGATGCAGTATTATTGTAAGCCGTATTATAATTCACATAATAATTCCAATTATTTATATTGTCTGTAAATGACTTGAGCCATTCTTCAAAATTTCTATTTGCCATTTAATTCCATCTCCAATCGTTTCTTCGTTATATTTAAATATCTTTCTTCAGTATCTATACCAATAAAACATCTTCCATACTTCGCAGCCACAACCCCCGTAGTTCCTGAGCCGCAAAATGGATCCAGCACAATATCCCCTGGCATAGTAGATGCATGAATTATTTTTTCCAGTAAATACTCTGGTTTTTGTGTCGGATGTTTACCCGACTTTTTTTCTGATGGTTTTGTTATACTTCCTACCCACACATCTTTCATCTGTTTCCCGCCATTTTGCTCCTTCATCAATTCATAATTAAAAAAATGTCGGGATTTCTTATCAGCTTTCTGCGCCCATAAAATAGTCTCTGTGGAATGAGTAAAACATCGACAGGCAAGATTGGGTGGCGGATTAGTTTTTTGCCATGTAATATTATTAATTATCTTGAATCCTTCTTGTTCAAGTGCCATTCCAATGGAATAAATATTATGTAGAGTTCCCGATATCCAAATACTACCATTCGGTTTCAAAACCCTTTTGCATAGTTTTATCCACTTTCTGTTGAATTTATGTTTTTCAGTAACCTGTGTTGCAGATTCACCAATCTTGTCCCACGAACCTTTATTTACCGACACCATTTTTCCGCCCTTGCAAGTAACGCCATCGTTACTCAAAAAATATGGTGGATCGGCAAATATCATATCCACGCTTTCAGGCTTCATTTTTGTAAGAACTCTAAATGAATTTCCTAGTATTATTTGAGCAGTTGTATTTTCATAGAAATATTGTTGATTTTTATCAAACAGATTTTCCAATCATTACGCCCCCTCTAATAGTTGTAAATAATTACCTCTTCGCCCGTCCTTTTAGAAGAATCTGAATTTATCATTCTTTTCACATCTACGACATCAATTCTGTATCCTTTATTTCCATACAGTTGATTAATAAAATCAGTATTGTGATTTGTAAGCATACAATAGCAACCTCTTCTTGTTAGTTCATCAAAAAGTCTTGCTAATCTTTCGTGACTTTCAACATCAAAGCCCTCTTTAGTATATGATTCAAAAGATGTTGGATTTAGGGGTGCATATGGGCTATCCAAGAAAACAAAATCACCCTCTTCTGCATCCCTACAAGCAACCTCAAAATCACCTGACATTATAGTTACCGTTTTTAAGTATTTCGAAACTTCTCTTATTGAATCGACATCTATAGATTCTTTCCTGCTATTATTATATGGAACATTAAATAATCCTTTGCCATTCACTCTATATAATCCATTAAAGCAATGTTTATTGAGAAAAACAAATAGTGCAGCAAGTTCAACATCAAACTCTTCTTTCATTAACTTATCATTATAGTGTTCTCTCAGGGAATAATAATACTCTTTTCCTTCTTCACCCAGTTCGGAATCAAGTCTTTGAACGAATGTAATAAATTCCTGTGGCTTTTTTGTAATAATTCTATACGCATTAATTAACGCTGCATTAATATCATTAATAACTGCATTTTCCGGCTGTAATCCAAATAAAACGGCTCCGCCCCCAATAAAAGGCTCGTAATAATTATTGTATGTTTGCGGCATTCTTTCAGATATTCTATCTAATAACTGTCTTTTCCCACCTGCCCATTTAACAAATGGAACCACTTTTTTATTTGACATATCTTTTTCCTTCTTTTTATAATAACTTCCTTTTTATTATACGAGACGAAGTCGTTTTTATCAATCAATTCTTTCACTTTTTGTGAAACTTTTATTTGTAAAACACAAAAATGTATTCGTGAGCTAATATATAGAAATTCCTGTCAATATCAAGCCATTTATTTGTGAACTTACAATTATGTTGTTCTTTTATGATTATTTCTTTTGATTTAAATCCAGTATTCAAAAAGCATTGCATGAGATAAAATCCAAGAGGCACCACATTGCCTCGGTATCTTTTATCGCCAATCATAACTGCACAACATTTTCCTTTTTTTAGAACACGATATGACTCCTTGGCGACGTTGCTTATTGCATTAAAAAAGCTTTGTTCGTCTAATAATGAAATATCTCCCTCAATATCTGCACTATATTTGATAATGTTCGCATATGGTGGATGAGTGCATATAAAATCAATCTTATTATCTCTGATAAAAGATAGATCTGTGGCATTTCCATTCTTAATAAAAATCTTCGATTGTGTTTCACATTCAAATTTTAGATTTGCTTCTGATAAAGAAACGGATTGCGGATTGATATCTACACCAATCGCATTACGATTAAGTAATTTGGCTTCAACTAATGTTGTACCACTACCTAAGAATTGATCTAGAATCCAGTCTCCCGGTTTAGAATAACGAAGTATCAAGTTCCTTGGAATATATGGTGACCAATTCCCTCGATATCGTCCTGAGTGGGTTGCCCATTTTCCTCGGTCCGGAAATGACCAAATTGTTGTCTGCTCTGGGCTAAAGCTATTCGGTTGTAAAACTATAAGCATCTCCTCCTTTCAAATTTTAGGGTTTAATCATACATCATTTGTTCCACATTGTCTACCTCATTTTTTACATTTCTTTCACTATAAGTGAATTTATCATGCCCCTTTAAAATTATATAATATTCACAAATAGTGAAAGGGGCGCATTATGCAATTTTCAAATGAGGCTGAACTATATAAGGTTATTGGTTCAAATATAAAGTACTACAGAGAGCAAGCTGGTTTAACACAAATCCAGCTATCGGAACAATTACAAATTAGTATTAGCTATCTATCAAAAATAGAAGCTTCTGGTTGCACAAAGAGTCTTTCCATCTCTGTATTAAATCACATCGCTAATACTCTTAATGTAGATATTACAGAGTTCTTTAAGAGGAGGTAGTTCTTATGCCAAGAACACCAAACAGATTTGGCGGAGGTGCACGAACTAACGCTAATGGATTGCATTTTGAACAAACTACTTCTCTAAATGCTGCATTAATTGATGCAGGTTATCATATCCATGCTGTTAAAGTATATAATGGTACTGTACTAATTGGTCTTTCTATTCCAAAACACAATTTTTACAAATATTTCCTAGAACCTAATCAAATTGATTTTATACAGTTCAATTCAAAAAAATGGCTTCCAGATGAATGTTTTGTAAATCTAGGAAACAACACCATTTACATCATTGAAAAAAAGTTTCAAAATTGCGCAGGCTCGGTAGACGAGAAGCTTCCCAATTGCGATTTCAAGAAAAAAGAATACGAAAAGCTCTGCCATCCGATAGGTTTCGATGTTAAATATTTATATGTATTTAATGATTGGTTTACAAAGAGTATTTATCGAGATACGCTCGAATATATCGAGGATGTCGGATGTAATTACTTCTATAATGAAATCCCTTTAGATTTCTTAGGATTATAGGAGGTGAATACATACCAATGTATGAAATAACACAATTCTTTTCTAATGAAGGAACCAGAAACGATGTTAGAATGAGAGTTATAAATAAGTTTTCCGAAGAACTGCCAGGTATAGGAAAGGCTGCTTTAGCATCACATTATCCCTATTATGTCGAAACTCTAAACGATGGTAATAGCGTTTATTTACAAAGACCTGCAAATCTTCATAATGGATTTGACTTTTTAGTATGCGTAGAGAACACAAATTATGCCCTTCAAGGAAAAAAGCCGTAATTATCCGAAACATGAAGATTTTAATTTTAATCTTTTATTAAAGCGCTCTGAAAATAGCACAATGTATAATCAACTATATGATGTTCTTTATAAAGTATATAGTTGCTACGATGTCGATAAAAGTGAATATGAACATATTTCATTTGCATCCGGCTTACCTGTAGACCATATTATTAAGACAATTAAATGGTTATTATTTGAACAAGATATACGTTATTGGAACTATTCCGGTCGTAAAATGACATGGCAAATTGTTCCTGACAAAATATAATGAGGTTGCTTTTTATGCCACGTAGATATGATGCCATTAAAGAACTCTTTGGATTTAGATACAGACCACAGCCAACCGCATCATGGAACTGATCGGCGGCAAATTAATCGACAAGATCACAACTTATGATGAGTATCTCGCAAGCGATGAGATGGCCATGAAGCGCCAGGTATATATTGCTCAGAAGGAAGAGGAGGATTAAGTCTCCCGAATATAAAAAAGCGGATTGATTTCTCAATCCGCTTTTAATTTGCTCTTTATATTATTTTGCTTTTGCCTGCTTTGCTCTGTAGTCGGCAAGACGTTTCTCGATCTTGGAGTGAGGATAAAGCAGCGGCTCAAGCGATGCATCGTGGTTCATGTTGTCGATGATGAGCGCGATGTATTTGCTGAGGTCAACGCTCTTGTAATACTTCCTTGAAAGTGTCTCCGGGCTCTGGTAGATGCTGTTGGATGTGAATATCTTATCAATTACTCCCTCTTCAACTGCCTTATCAAATACTCCCATGCCCTTAGTAAAGAGGCCAAATGTTGCGAAAGCGAATACGCGGTTAGCCTTACGTGCCTTGAGCTGACGGGCTACGTCAATCAGGCTGTCACCGGAGGCAATCATATCATCAACTATGATAACATCCTTGCCTTCAACAGAAGATCCCAGGAACTCGTGTGCAACGATAGGATTCTTGCCATCTACGATGCGGCTGTAATCACGACGCTTGTAGAACATACCGATATCAAGACCGAGGTAGTTGGACAGCTCAATTGCTCTTCCGATAGCGCCTTCATCCGGGCTGATAACCATCATGTGCTGAGGATCAATCTGCAGATCCTTAACCGCCTTAAGAAGTGCCTTGATGTTCTGATACGTAGGATTGATGGTCTCAAATCCGTCGTAAGGAATAGCGTTTTCTACTCTTGGGTCATGAGCATCAAATGTAATGATGGTGGATACTCCGATATGCGTCAGCTCCTGAAGCGCGATAGCACAGTCCAGAGATTCTCTTGCGGTACGTCTATGCTGACGGCTCTCATACAGGAACGGCATAATAACCGTAATGCGCTTAGCCTTGCCGCCGGCCGCTGCAACAATACGCTTGATATTCTGGAAATGATCATCCGGAGAAAGCGGAACATCCCTGCCGAACATTTTATATGTAACGCTGTAATTAGTAACATCCGCAAGAATATAAAGGTCGTCGCCTCTTACGGACTGCTTAATCATACCCTTTGCCTCGCCTGAGCCAAAACGCGGAATGCTGTTTTCAACAAGATATGAATCTCTATGATAACCATCGTAATCAAGTTCGCGATTTGAGCGCCACATAGCAATATACGCATCAATACGTTCAGCAATATCCTCTGTACCGGGCAGTGCAACTATGCCCAGTTTGCCGATGGGAATAGAGTTTACATAATGTGCATCCTGCGGCTGTTTAACTTTTGTCATAAGAAGCTTCCTCCGAAAAAATTAATGCTTTATCTTCTGCCTTATTATAAGGCGAATATCCGAATTAAACAAACGACAAATTTTATAAGATTCAATTAAGCGCGACGATACTCTCTCGGAATATGAACTGCGTAACTGATTCAAATCCAAATTGGTGGAAATGATAGTTGATTTATTGCGAAGGCGTCTTTCATTTATACAGTAGAAAAGCTGTGAGGATACAAATGTATTGTTCATCTCGGTCCCCAGGTCATCAATGACAAGAAGGTCACAGTCTACTATCATTTCCTTCATATTTCCCTGACTGCCTTGGGAAAATGTTTCCTCTGCCAGTTTATCAAAAAGCGACGCCGCCGACATATAAATAACCGAATATCCTGCGTCTATTACTTCTTTTGCAATACAATTTGATATAAATGTCTTGCCGCTGCCCGCGGGGCCGATGAGGAGCATATTCATCTTGCCCGGTTCAAAATGTGACGCCATCTCCACTGCCACATCGTGAACCTCGATCATGTTTTCATAAGAGGTCTTGCCCGTCAGCGCGTCGCGGCCCTCACGATCATAGTAGTCAAATGAAAACGTAGAGAAATTCTCTTTCTGCAGAAGCTCCTTTATATTGGATGCGTCATAGAGAAGCTCTGTCTCCAGGCGGCGGAAGCACTCGCATTTTTGCCCGTCAACAAGACCGGTATCTTTACAGATGGGGCAGGTGTATTTTATCTCCAGATAATCTGCCGGAAATTCTGCGCTCGCAAGAAGCACCTGCCTGCTTTCTGCTATATCCGCAAGCTGACTCTTGCAGGCCGCAGCTGCTTTCTCGTCGCCGCGTATCATGGCTTTTGCAAGCTCTACGCTCGTCTTGGAATAAGCGCTTTCCATCTCGGCAAGTGCCGGAATGCGCTTTGCCGCCTGCTGCCTTCTGTGTGAGAGCTGCTCGGTGGCAAGCATGCGGCGCTTGTCGTATTCAGCCATTATTGATTCATATTGTGCGTTGGAAAGTGCCATGTATTAACCCTTGAGCAGCTGATTTAAATCTGAACTGCGTTCCGTAAAATTGTGGAAGCGGTTGCCGCTTGCCTTACCTTTTTTCCCTTCGGCAAATGCCTTTGCCTCAGCCTTTGCTTCATCTATGGTCTTGACTCCCGCCTCATGCCAACCAATGGCTACCTTGCGGATATAAGCTGCCGCTTTGTGTCCGCATGATACGCAGTATTCTACGAGGTGCTCGATTAAATCGAAATCAAAGCCCATCTCGTCATGGAGCTCGAAAAGCAGCTCCGTGTCCGTGCGAGTAAGTGTCCTTCCGAGATATTTTTCGGTGACGTACACTGCCTGCTTAAACTCTTCATCCTGCATTGCGGCTGCTACGGAAGCAGACTCACGACGCTTTTTTGAAGGTGCTGCCTCTACGCTGATCCTGCCGGCGCCGGTTTCATCTTTCATTTCCATAAGTACCAGAGAAGTAAGCGTATCACCTTCATAGTTCTGCTCGATAAGGCCTGCTTCCTCCCAGTAGTTTAGCGCACTGCGAACTTCCTTGGATGTGATTCCGAGCGTATCGGCAAGCACATCGAGTGAAATCGATTTTTCTCCCGTCATACGAAGAAGCAGAAGGTATACTTTTATGTATTCTCCGCTTACAGATGATAAATATTTATCTAAAAATGCATTCGGAACAACTGTCTGTCCGAAACACATGTTGTTGACTAAAAACAAATCTGATAACCCTCCGGTTTCCCTCAAAACCTCTTTGAGTATAACACAGCAAATCAGGTTTGAAAAGTCCTGAAACCCTCTATTTATCAGCATTTGCGCAATTTGTGAGCAATGTGAATAACCGCAAAAAATGCCTAAAAAAACAGAGTTTTGATGTGAACAATTTTCGCTCAAAACTCTGTGGATAATGTGGATAACTTATGTCCTGTGGCTGAAATCACCTATTTATCAGCACCTTTTACGAAAAGTTATCGACATTTTATTGTCAATAACGATTTTATTCGGCAGCTTCCTCTGAGGGTTCTTCTGTTACTTCAAGAGCAGTAAAATCACCTAATACATACTCCTCCGGATAATAGTTGGGGCGCTTTGCGATCTCTGCGCTGATCATATTAACGCATGTTACAACTATCGCCGCAACAAGTGCACCTGCAAGTGCTATCTCAACCGCTCTGATAATTATTTTATTGCGCTTTTTTGCTTTCTTTTCAGCCTCTAATTTTGACTGACGATTAGCTTTTTCTTCCTTATATGCATCAACTTTTGCCTGACTCATAATATCACCTCTGTCTGCTATATTAGCGGGAATATTTTAACCTATTTTCTGACAATATGCAAGTTTTTACTTCTCGTATCCGTTGGGATTGTTTTTTTGCCATCTCCATGCATCGGCGCACATCTCTTCTACTCCGAGCTGTGCCTGCCAGCCGAGCTTTTCTTTTGCCTTCGCGGTATCCGCGTAGCAGGTTGCAATGTCGCCGGGACGCCTCGGGGCAATTCTGTACGGGATCTCATGCCCTACGGCTTTTTCAAATGCGTGAAGTATCTGCAGTACGCTGTATCCTTCACCTGTGCCGAGGTTGTATATCTCCGCGCCTCCGTCCATTACGGATATCCGCTTAAGCGCAGCTACGTGACCCTTGGCCAAATCTACTACATGTATATAGTCTCTTACACCCGTTCCATCGGGAGTATCATAATCGTCGCCGAATACGCTGAGCTGCGCAAGCTTACCTACTGCTACCTGCGTAATATAAGGTGTCAGATTGTTGGGAATTCCCTTGGGATCCTCACCGATCATGCCGCTCGGATGCGCTCCTACCGGATTGAAATAGCGAAGAAGTATAATCTTCCATTCTGAATCCGCTGCTGCCGTATCGCGGAGGATTTCTTCTATCATAAGCTTGGTGCGTCCGTAAGGATTTGTCGCATGCAGAGGAAAATCCTCATAGATAGGCACGCTTGCCGGATCTCCGTAGACAGTTGCCGATGAACTGAATATCAGGTTCTTGCAGCCATGCTTACGCATCACCTCGCAGAGCGTGAGCGTACTGATCAGATTATTGTCATAATACTCAATCGGCTTCGCAACAGACTCACCGACCGCTTTAAGCCCCGCAAAATGTATCGCCGCTTCTATTTGCTCCGTGGCAAATATTTCCTCAAGCGCGTCGCGGTCTCTGACATCTGCGCGGTAGAATTTTGCGCTCTTACCTGTTATCTTCTCAATTCTCTTAAGTGATTCTTCGCTGGAGTTATCCAGATTGTCAATAACGACAACCTCGTATCCTGCCTCAAGAAGTTCAAGTACGGTATGGCTTCCTATGTATCCTGCGCCACCGGTTACAAGTATGCTCATAAATACCTCCTGAGCGCGTCCACTTTGTCAAGACGCTCCCAAGAAAAGTTTACATCCTCGCGCCCGAAATGTCCATAAGCTGCTGTGGCTTTATATACCGGCTTCCTGAGATCAAGCATCTTGATTATGCCGGCGGGACGCAGGTCAAAGTTCTCGCGTACAGCCTTGATTAAGTCCTCTTCGCATAGCTTGCCTGTTCCGTAAGTATCAATATGAATTGAGGTAGGTGTTGCTACTCCTATTGCATATGAGAGCTGAATCTCACATTTGTCCGCAAGTCCTGCTGCAACTATGTTCTTGGCTACGTATCTTGCCGCATAAGCTGCCGAACGGTCTACCTTAGTTGCGTCCTTGCCTGAGAAGGCTCCGCCGCCGTGTCTTGCTGCTCCGCCGTAAGAGTCAACGATTATCTTACGACCTGTTAATCCTGAGTCACCCGCAGGGCCGCCGATTACAAAACGTCCGGTGGGGTTGATGAATATCTTCGTGTTTTCGCTTATCATTCCTTCGGGAACGATAGCGTCTATTACATATTTTTTAATATCCGCGTGAATCTGTTCCTGCGTTACATCGGGATCGTGCTGCGTAGATACAACAACCGCGTCAATTGCGACAGGGCGGTCATCCTCGTACTCTACAGTTACCTGTGTCTTTCCGTCAGGACGGAGATAGGGAAGCGTGCCGTCTTTTCTTACATCCGCAAGACGCTTGGCGAGCTTCTGCGCAAGCCAAAGCGGGTACGGCATATATGTGGGCGTTTCATTTGAAGCGTAGCCGAACATCATGCCCTGGTCTCCGGCGCCGATTGCTTCTATCTCGGCATCGCTCATGTTGCTTTCCTTTGCTTCAAGAGCCTTATCTACTCCCATGGCAATATCCTCGGACTGTTTATCTACTGCTACAAATACGCCGCAGGTATTTCCGTCGAAGCCGTATTCGGATCTGTCGTATCCGATATCGCAAATGGTTCTTCTCACTATCTGCGGTATGTCTACATTTGCGTTCGTAGTTATCTCTCCCATTACAACTACAAATCCCGTATTGGTAAGTGTCTCGCATGCCACGCGCGCCATAGGGTCCCGGCGCAGTATTTCGTCAAGTATTGCGTCAGATATCTGATCGCACATCTTGTCGGGATGTCCCTCTGTAACAGATTCTGATGTAAAGTAAGTTTTTGCCATATTGGCCTCCTGTTTTGAACAATAAAAAAGTCCGCGCGAGCGGACTTGTAGTGATATGTACAAATCCTCTCATTGTTCGATTTCTCGCTTAGGTTGGCACCTTCCTGCATATGCAGGGGTTGTCGTGATATCATCGGTCCTTCGGCCTCCATCACTCTTAATGAGAAGTTGTTTAATTTTTATAGAGGCGACAGACGGATTTGAACCGACGCATCAGGGTTTTGCAGACCCACGCCTTACCACTTGGCTATGTCGCCATACAAGGGAAATATAGCAATTTATCGGCCCCTTGTCAACATTACCGATAAAAAACGGATGACATTGCCATCCGTATTATGGAGATGAGGGGATTCGAACCCCTGACCCCCTGCTTGCAAGGCAGGTGCTCTCCCAACTGAGCTACACCCCCGTAGGGAAATATTTATATCGATGGGCTTGAGTGGACTCGAACCACCGACCTCACGCTTATCAGGCGTGCGCTCTAACCGGCTGAGCTACAAGCCCGAAGGCACGAAGCAAATAGTACCATCTTGCCAGGTATTTGTCAACACTTTTTTTATCCGTTAATAAAAGTTCCGAATGACAGCGCTCCGCTATAGAACAGGCTGAGTATTTTGCTCTCTGCTATCTCGGCAAGAATGTCCTGCCCGATCTCGGTGTGTGCAAACATCGTAACAAGGAAGAACAGTATCCAGACTATAATTATTCCTCTCACAACTCCGAGCACGCCGCCGAATAGCTTGTTGATGCCGCCCACCAGCGGAACCTTATTTACGGCTCCGCTTAGTATTATGAGCAGTTTAATAATTATAAATACAACAACTATCGTTACAAGTATTCCTGTGCCTTTTACGATAAGCTCTGCGGCGCTTGCTGCAAATTTTTGCGCTACCGTAGCGGCAACCTCCTGCTGCTTCTCAATCATAGCTTCGAGTAAGTCTGCCGGAATCCAGCTGTCTTCAAGAACCTTTTCTTGCTCTTCAGGCGTTTCTGCCGCTTCTTCTGCAAATGTTTTTTCGAGTTTCTCTTCTATTGCTTCCTGCGCCGTTTGGCGAAGCATTGTGTGCTCGTCAATAAACGTGGTCACTTTCGCAGAGAAAATAAATGCGAGAATAATTGCTACTATCAGCGCCGACATGCTAACCAAGGTCTTTAAAAAACCTTTTTTAAAGCCGAGCACTGTGCATATCGCAATTATTAATAAAACTACCGCCGTAAATATAAGTTGCATATCTATTCCTTATGAGAAATGTTTGGGCCTTAAGATCAGGCAGCCTTCTTTGTCGTAACGTGAATGGAACATATTGCCGAGTGAATGACTCTCTGCCATATCAGCTGCACTTTCTACAACTTCCTCTGCAAAATTCTTGTCGAGGTATTCGCCTTCCTTTTGCATGTCTCTTGCATACTCTTCAAGCTCTTCTTCCGTTCCGGGCTCGATTACGCAGTCAATCTTCTTCATATATTCAAGCATTTCCGCAACGAATTCTGCGGGAGTAAGCTGACCGTCATATGTGGGTGCAGGTTCAGGCTCTTCTTCCTCTTCCTCATCAACCTCATCTTCATATTCTTCGTCGTCTTCGTCTTCGTCATCTTCTTCGTCAGGCTCGGAAAATGCGATTTTGATGTCTTCTTCCGGTTCGGGTTCAGGCTCGGGAATGGGTTCGGGCTCCGGCTCTTCTTCAAATACAAGCTCTTCCTGAACAGGTTCCGGTTCTGGAATAGGTTCAGGCTCCGGTATGAACTCAGGCTCGGGGACAAACTTTGGTTCGGGAATGGGCTCTGGTTCTGGTTCGGGAATGGGCTCTGGTTCGGGCTCGGGTATGAACTCAGGTTCGGGTTCGGGTGCCGGAGCAGGAGCAGGCGCAGGTCTTGAAACCAGTGCTTCGGGATTATTAATTCTGCCTCGGATTTCCTTTATTCCTTCAGCGCTGTCTACGAGCACATAAAGCTTCTCAGGCGCTATATCATCCTTGACTTTTATCAATTCTGTTACTATAAATCTGTCAATATTTGATGCGCCGAGGATAATCAAATCTTTTCCGCGTAATGCTTCGAGACTGCTTATAAGTCCCTTCTGATTAAGCTTTGCTCCGGTGATTTTTGCCACGCCGGTGATAGGAATATTGTACTGTGAATGTAT
Source organism: Lachnospiraceae bacterium (assembly GCA_045600025.1). GTDB lineage: Bacteria > Bacillota > Clostridia > Lachnospirales > Lachnospiraceae > UBA3774. The sequence goes on along the minus strand of JAZRXC010000002.1, from coordinate 7,426 downwards.
TGATTTTACTGCTTCAATTGCTGCCTCAAGTCCTTCTGCCGGTGATGCTGCTTCGATGTATACGAGATTGTCAATTTCGGGAGCAGGCTCGGGCTCGGGGATATATTCGGGAGCGGGAGCGGGTTCATCCCAGTTGAGAGTCATCTGACTTCCTACCTGCTGTGCTGCGGGCGCAGGTTCAGGCTCGGGCTCTATAAAGTTTACCGGAGGCACAGGTGCCGGCTTCGGCTGGGCAAATGAAGTCTTGAACATCTGCATTTCCTGTTCTGTCTCGGGAAGCTTTTCAAATACTCTGGTTCTTCCGAGATCTTCTCTTGTCTGAACGTAAATCGTGCTCTCCATCTCTGCGGGAGCTGCATTTTCTTCATCATCAGCCGCAAAGAATACGGAGGTGTCTATTGACGATACTGCCTGTCCCATCTCCGGGCCTGCGATTGTTACCTTAGGAATATCTTCCCTATGTTGAGGTGCTCTTTCTTTTAACTTTTCTTCACTTGCATATGTATAGGTGCTTTCTAATTGAACACGCTTTAAGTTTTCTTCATAAAATGCCTTGTTGGTACGATGGTCCTGTTGCAGTGCGGTAAGCGGGCGATGCTTTTCTTTTAATGCCATTGCCTGGTCTACATAAGGTCCTACACCGAACCAAAGTATGAGCTCATCACAGAGTTCAACACATTTGTCTACATTTCCGACCTCGTCATACAGCTCAGCGAGTTTGTATACCCACTGCTCATCTGTTTCATGCTTTTTGTAAGCTTCGAGGATGCGGATCTTTTTCTCTGCCGGCTCCTTCTTGGCTTCTGCAATTTTATATCTGAGGACATAGCTTGCGGGGTCTCCGCCGGATTCTTCGAGATAACCCTTGTATTTTTCTTCTGCCAGATCAATGTCGCCTGCCTCAAGTGCAAGCTCAGTGAGTTTATGCAGATATCTTCTTCCTACAGGTGCTTCGTCATAAGCCATAGTAAGTACATCTATTGCTTTGTCGTAATCCTGTACGCGCTCGTATATACTTGACACAAGTGACAGCATACGAGTGCTGTTTACCTGTCTCCAATCAATCTTGTCGCAGATTTTTGCGGCGGTCACATAATCTCCGCTCTTGACCAACTTCTGGATTTTTTCTGCTTCCATGTTGTACATACTTTTGTCCACGTTGTCACCTCTCCTCCGGTATGCCCGGTTATTAGTTTTATATTTCTACGCGCCCTTGTAAGGCTCTGAGTAATGTTACTTCGTCAATGTATTCCAGGTCTCCGCCTACCGGTACTCCGCTTGCTATACGGCTTACTTTTATGCCGGTGGGTTTGACCAATTTGCTTATGTACATAGCAGTTGTTTCGCCCTCAAGATTCGAATTTGTTGCTATGATCAGTTCTTCTATCGGCTCTGTTGATAAGCGCTTCATCAGCTCGGCAAGTTTTATATCTGCCGGACCGATTCCGAGCTGCGGTGATATTGCTCCGCACAGTACATGATCCAGGCCTTTGGATTCGCCGGTTTTTGCATATGCCGCAAGGTCGCGGGGATTCTCCACTACCATGATAGTGGACGTATCTCTCGACGGGCTCTGGCAGACGGGGCAATATTCCTGATCTGTCAGTGTGCAGCACCGCTTGCAGTAGCGCACATTTTTCTTGGCATCCACGATGCTGCCGGCCAGCTTTTGTACCGCCTCTTCTGACATATTGTTGATTATGTGAAATGCCAGTCGCTGTGCGCTTTTACTACCCATGCCGGGCAGTCTTCCGAGCTCTTCTATTAACGCTTGTATCGCTCCGGAGAAATACTGCATTATAAGCCGAATCCTCCGAGTCCGCCTGTTATCTGCCCGATTGCTGCCTGCGAGTCTCTCTCGGATGCGCGCAGCGCTTCATTTACCGCTGCCATCACCATATCCTGGAGCATTTCTACGTCTTCGGGATCAACAGCTTCCGGCGCTATCTTTATCTCAGTGACCTGGCGCTTGCCGCTTACGGTTACGGATACAGCTCCGCCGCCGGCTTTAGCCGTATAGGTCTTGTTTTCTAACTCTTTTGTGGTTGCCTCCATCTGCTGCTGCATCTTCTGCGCCTGCTTCATGAGGTTGTTCATATTCATCCCGCCCATCCCGGGATATCCGCCTTTTCCCATGGTATACCTCTTTATTTTATTTCTATATCAATATTCTTAAATATGCCGCTGACTTTATCTGCGAAATTACCGCCTGCTATCTGACCCTGCGGCGCGCTGCTTTTTTGTACCTTGCCGACCAGTGTTACATCTAAACCGTACTTTTCTTTTATTATCGCAGGAAGTTGCTCAGATGCGCCGAATCTTTTTGCGCCGTCGAGGTCAAATTGCTCGGCAAATGACAGTTCAAGTGTGTCGCCTTTGAACTCGCAGCGGGCATTTTTCAGTGCGTTGCGCAGCACCGGTGATGTCTGCATGATTACCTCGTTCCAGTTGAATACGCTGTCTTGAGAAGTTGCCGGTGTTTCCGCAACTTCAGGGGCTGGGGCGAACGAGGGCTCCTGGGCCGCAACCTTCACTCCGCTCTGTACTGCCTCTTCCAATTTTCCTATTCTTGCCATCACACCTTCAAGATCCGGCTGATATTCCGGATGAAGGGCGCGCAGCGTCGTCATCTCAAAAAGTACGCGCTTTCCTGTTGCCTGTCGCATTGCATTCTGACATTCAGAGTAAAGCGATATAAGTCGCATAATTTCTTCAACAGAAAATCTCTCGGCGTCTTTTGCGAGACGTTTCCTGTCCTCGTCTGTTACATCTATAATTCCGTCTCCGCCTATGCCGCTCTTGGTAAGAAGCAGATTGCGCAGATACCATGCAAGATCTGCTGCGAGCTGGCCGAGTTCCTTGCCGCTCATTACTATCTCGTCAATAAGAGCAAGCACTCCGGGTGCGTCGCTATCGGCTATTTTATTTACGATGCTGCTGAATATTTCCTGATCTACTGCGCCGAGCGCGGTGAGTACTGCGTCATATGTGAGCTGTCCCGTTACACTCGCCGATGCCTGGTCGAGCAGGCTGATTGCGTCACGCATGCCGCCATCTGCTTTTCTCGCAATGTAATCAAGCGCGCGGCCTTCGGGATTTATGCCCTCGCCTTTGCAGAGCTCTTCGAGGCGCTGTCTTATCGTTGATCCGTCTATTCTGCGGAAATCGTATTGCTGGCAACGCGAAATAATGGTCGCAGGTATTTTGTGCGGCTCTGTTGTTGCCAGTATAAATATTACATATTCCGGAGGTTCTTCCAGCGTCTTTAAGAATGCATTGAACGCTGAGGTTGAGAACATGTGAACTTCATCTACGATATAGACTCTATAGTGTCCGTCTGTCGGCGGGTACTGAATCTCTGATAATAATTCGCGGACATTTTCAACGCTGTTGTTGGATGCGGCGTCGAGTTCAAACACATTGAGTGATGCTCCTGCCAGCGCGGCGCGGCACATAGGGCATGTTCCGCAGGGCTCACCGTCAATCGGGTTTTCGCAATTGACTGCGCGGGCAAATATCTTAGCCACGGAGGTCTTGCCGGTTCCTCTGCTTCCGCAGAAAAGGTACGCGTGTCCGACTCTCCCCAACTTAATCTGGTTGCGTAATGTGGTAATGATTGCGTCCTGCCCTTTTACCTCAGAGAAGGTCTGCGGACGCCATTTTCTGTATAGTGCTGTATAGGACATATAACTCCTTACGCCTAAAATCAGCGCATTCTGCTTTGAATGCTTTCAATATCCGTTACCGAAGATCGTAGCTCTTTTCAGGCTACCTTACGGCACACGGGAGGTTTTGCTTAGTGCTGCTTCGTTCCCGACCTGACACGGTTCACAAATTCCCGTTGCGTAAGACCCGAACGTCAACACCACGGTTCTTCGGGCAGCAATACCGGAACCACCCGGGGCAGAATATCACCCCTGCTGTAGCGGATTGCAGGTACAGGGCACCGCTGGCTCCCCGGCTGCGCTGAAGCTTTGTGACATAGTAAATTAGAGGCTGTTAACCCATTTGTATTATGATACCAAAATCAAGGGGTGTAGTCAAGAAATCAAGAGGGGCAAATAGCGGAAAATCCCTTACTATCTGCCCCTTGAATTACGTATCAACTTGAACCTTTGCTTCCCCGGACAGCGAGTAAATCCATTTGCCACTTTTCCGCGATTTGGATTTACCTTCCGCGCCTGTGAGGCGGCTTTTCCGGAGTAAATGTAAATCCATTTGCCCGGTTTTCGCGATTTGGATTTACCTTTCGCGCCCGTGTGGTGGATTTCCCGGAGTAAATGTAAATCCATTTGCCACTTTTCTGCGATTTGGATTTACTTTTCACGCCCGCGGGGCGGTCTTCCCAGGGGAAATGTAAATCCATTTGCCCGATTTTCGCGATTTGGATTTACCTTTCGCGCCTGCGGGGCGGCTTTGGGCATAATAAACCCCTCTCTCTGGTTGTCCGGAAAGAGGGGCGCGTCTCAAAAGCAATCTTTGTTAAGCTGCTTTTTTCTTTTTCTTTGTTACTACTACGATTGTAACCACGGCGGCAATCGCTACTGCCGATGCTCCGCCGATGATCCACCAGTTACCGGCTGAAAGCGTGAAACCGGAGGCTTCAGGATAGTTCGCCTTTATTGCTACTACCTTATAGCCGTTGGCAGCAACTCTGTCTTGATCCATGCCTAACATCTCTGTTATCACATTATTTGCTACGAAGTTGATTATTACCGTATCGCCCGGTATGTCTATTGTCTTATCGCGCAATGAGTCGCGCTGATACTCACCGACCAGAGTTCCTTTACCGTCATAGATATAGGCGGTATCGTGTACCAGCGTTCTAAACCCTGTATAATCCGAAAATGTCAACGAAATGGAAGATGCTCCCGGCCGGATGTAAGTCTTCGTATCGTTAGTCCAACGAACATAATGTATCCCTATCTCGAGATGACGGAAATTGCTTTTGGATTCTTCGGTTGTGACTTTTCCAAGTGCGTTTTCTACCGTCAAGGTTCCGTCTACGCCGTAATCTCCGCTGAAAGCGCTGCTCACAAATCGTGTTGTGATCTTTTTACCGTTAGGAATAATGATGCCATTAAAGCCCGTTACCGGTGTGAACACATTCGTTATGTTATTTGCAAGCTTGTATATAGCATAGGAATATTTCGCGTCTTCCTTCGCGCACTTGGCCGCAAGATATGCGATGTCATAAGCGTTTTTCAAAATGTACGGATTCTTCTCAGTGCCGCTGCCCGAAAGGCTGGATAATACGGACATGTCATAAATCATATCCTTTTCTTCAACATTATCACCGGTGTGATAGATGTCTTTTTTATTTCCAACGAAATCGCACTTATCAAAATGCACCGGTTGGTGTCCGACATCTACCGCGCCGTTGGGCGACGTGCAGTCCGCAAAAGTGCACAATACCGTAGACGCATCCCAGCCGCCGTTTGACAGTGCGCCGCCGCTTACTCCTGCGGAGCAATAAACAAAAAGATTCGAGCGGACATTGTATTCCGATCGCTTACCTGCCGAGTCCCAGATGTTTCCCACGCGCATATTATCAAAGGCATATATCGCTCCGCCCATGTTGTCCGCGTGGCAGTTGTCAAATGTACAGCCAATCATATCAAGGCTCGGCCAAGGGCCTGTATTTATTCCGCCATCATACGCATGCGCATATATGACGCTTCCGCTTTTTTTGGTGCTGATATTGCAGAACATATCGTTATAGAAATAATACTCCCAGCGCGGTGAGCCATCCTTGCAGTCAAAATAAAATATTCCTCCATTCTCAGTAAAGGAACAGTCCTTGAAAACGCAGTTTTCTACACTGAACTGCGGACAGTTGTTCTCTGTCGTCAGCTTCTCGGTTACGCTGAAAAGTCTCTTGCAGGTGCAATTTTTAAAGGTGACATTCGTAAGCTGCAGGCCGTTTTCAATTACAATAGGTTTTGAATTAGCATTGGTAAATATAAGCGTGCCGTTTTTGATTTCGAGAAGATTGACTCCGTATCCGAAAGTCTTATCGCCGGTTATCTTCCACGTATGTCCCTTGAGATCAAGGGAAACATTTCCTCTCAGTGTGTCTGGAAGAAACAGCTCGCTTGCGTAATCTTCGTTGAGCCAGTAATTGTTGCCATCATGCTCGCATGGCGGTGCAAGTTCCGGAGCCGGTTCTATTACTGCGCAGGAATTATTTCCGAAATCTCCGGCAGAGTATTGTCCGATATCGCTAATCGAATTAAGCGAACTTCCGAGGCATACGCCCATTCGCTCATAATAGATAACCTTGCCAGTGCCCATCAGTCTGCCGGATTCGCTGCTTGCGGTAAGCCTGCCGGAATAGAGACTCAATTCGCAGGAACTGCCTGCTCCGTTATTGCCATTGTTACCGTAATTTATTTTTATATCTTTATTCGACAGGTTAATTCCTGTTGCGTTTCTTCCTCCGGCGCTGCCTCTTCCTCCGGACATCCATATATCTTTGTAGGTAACTATACTTTCGCCGCCGCGCACTGATACCTTGGCTTTGCTGCCGCTGCCGCCATTACCGCCATCTCCGCTTTCTAATGCTACAGCATTTATATCTTCTACATCCGGTGCGGTAACTGAACCGCCGTCGCCACCGTTTCCGCCGCTACCTGCGATTATAAAGGCCCCGCTGCCACTGACAGTGGTATTCCCTCCGCAAAAGTTTACCTCACTTATTTCTCCGCCGTCACCGCCGTTACCACCTGCTGCGCCTTTAAATATGCCTGATTTTTCAAAATTGTCGATTATATAGTCATAGCCCTTACCGCCGGCGCCGCCATCTCCTCCGCGGACAAAGCTCGCGTTGGAGGCAAGCTGTATTTCGCCGCCGTATATCGCCGCATGAAATACTCTTCCTCCCTCTCCGCCGGCACCACCGTCTCCGAAGGTCACTTTGGAGATGTCGGAAGCGATTTCGAGTATATAACTGTCAGCATCCCCGCCATCTCCGGCATTGCCGCCGCCGATGAGCGCTCTGCCTGTGCGCAATATGATATTTCCGCCGTAGATATAGCACCCCATGGCATCCCCGCCGGCGCCGCCTTTAGCTCCTGCCGTTCCTTTTCCTCCTTCGCCGCCGCCGAAGGCGACGGTATCGGAGTAAATGTCAATATTTCCGCCGTGAATAGAGACTGCTCCGCCGGGTTTCCCACAGCGCTCGGTCCATGCCTCAGCACCGTCCACGCCCCTGCGGCCTCCGATTGCAGCATTGCCGCCCTTTCCGTATACGGTTATATGACCTGCTTTAGCCGGGTCCTGCGACTGTGCGTATATTGTCAGAGACGAGGCGTACTCGAGACTAATGCCTTTCTCAAAGACGAGGTCCGCTCCGTCGCAGAGAATGATGGCATTTGTTCCAGTTGCCTCTATGCGCTCCGTAAAAACCATCTTTCCTGAAGGAGCA
>JAZRXC010000001.1:0-8510 GCA_045600025.1 Lachnospiraceae bacterium | reverse complement strand
CATACAAGGGAGTTTAAGGCCAAATATAATTTCTACTATGTGTAGATCGGAGGGGCGACAGCGTTCCCTTTTGAGTTTAAGGCCAAATATAATTTCTACTATGTGTAGATTGCGGGTTTGCGTGGCTTCAATACTGTTGTTTAAGGCCAAATATAATTTCTACTATGTGTAGATCACAAAGTGTTTATTTTACATGACAAAGTTTAAGGTCAAAAATAATTTCTACTATGTGTAGAAATAACTATATTATTAAGCGTGTTTTTATATATAAAAAGGCATCATTTAAGATGCCTTTTTGTTGACAAACAAACAAATGTTCCTTAATATATAATCAGAGCTTTGCTCTGGGGTGTTGCCATAACGGTAGCGGTTAGTCCTCCGATCAGCTTCTTGCGGAGAGGAGGTGAGGTATATGACCCTTGATGAGTTTAACACGGTACTTAGTCTGTGTGTTACATGCTTCGGTATTGGTGTCTCAATAGGTATTTATATAGCAAAAAGATGACCGCCCCTGTCCAAAGTCGCGGTCATCTTTTTTTGACTAAACTTGAGGACTAACCGTCTATCGGCAGCACCTCTTTACAATAACATATTACTTTAATTAATATTCATTGTCAATTTCTTTTTGATATTGTTATAGATTATCAATTCAAGTATAATAATAAAAAACAGATTAACGGGAGTTTTCAATGGCTGATTCCAAGATGGAGCAGATTAGAAATTTCTGCATCATAGCACATATAGATCATGGTAAATCCACTCTTGCCGATAGAATGATTGAGATGACGGGCCTAGTTCCTACAAGAGAGATGCAAGCACAGATTCTCGACAACATGGATCTTGAGAGAGAACGCGGCATCACAATCAAGTCCCAGTCTGTTCGTTTATCCTACAAGGCACAAGATGGAATCACCTATACTTTTAACCTGATTGACACACCGGGTCATGTTGACTTTAACTATGAAGTATCCCGCAGCCTTGCCGCATGTGACGGAGCAGTCCTTGTAGTTGACGCTGCACAGGGCATAGAAGCTCAGACACTTGCAAATGTGTATCTTGCGTTAGATGCAGGACTTGAAATATTGCCTGTAATCAACAAGATTGATTTGCCCAGCGCCGAGCCGCAACGCGTTATAGATGAGATTGAGGATATTATAGGTCTTCCCGCACAGGACGCTCCTCAGATATCAGCAAAAACCGGATTGAATGTTGATCAGGTACTGGAGGCTATTTGCAGAGAACTGCCTGCCCCTACCGGTGATCCCGATGCACCTCTTAAGGCGCTGATATTTGACTCAACATATGATTCTTACAGAGGCGCAATCGTATTCTGTCGTATAAAAGACGGAAGAGTAAAAGCGGGCACGCCTATACATATGATGGCAACCGGAGCTGATTATGAAGTAGTCGAAGTAGGATATTTTGGCGCCGGAAGATTCATACCCTGCGATGAATTATCTGCGGGCATGGTAGGATATTTAACCGCCAGCATAAAAACCGTAAAAGATACCAGAGTTGGTGATACGATAACTGACAGAAACAACCCCACCAAAGAAGCTCTTCCCGGTTATAAAAAGGTACTTCCGATGGTCTACTGCGGACTGTATCCTGCAGACGGCTCCGATTATCCGGACCTTCGCGATGCTCTCGAAAAACTTCAGCTTAACGACGCATCACTTCAATATGAACCGGAGACTTCGGTAGCACTCGGATTTGGTTTCCGCTGCGGATTCCTCGGCTTGCTTCATCTTGAGATAATTCAGGAAAGACTTGAGCGCGAATATAACCTTGACCTTGTAACTACTGCACCCAGTGTTATTTATATGGTTCATAAGACAGACGGAGAAGTAATCGAACTGACCAATCCGACAAACTTACCAGACCCTACGCTGATAGACTATATAGAAGAGCCGATAGTAAAAGCGGAGATTATGGTGACAACAGAGTATATCGGTCCGATTATGCAACTCTGTACTGAAAGACGCGGCAATTATCTAGGCATGGAGTATATTGAAACCACGAGAGCGCTGCTTAAGTACGAGCTTCCGCTGAATGAGATTATTTATGACTTCTTTGACGCATTAAAATCACGTTCTCGCGGATATGCATCATTTGACTATGAACTTAAGGGCTATGAACGCTCGGATATGGTTAAGCTTGATATACTTGTAAATCATGAGGAAGTTGATGCTCTGTCATTTATCGTTCATTCACTTACTGCATATGAACGTGGCAGAAAGATGTGCGAAAAATTAAAAGAAGAAATACCGCGCCACCTGTTTGAGATACCGATTCAAGCTGCAATAGGAAGCAAAATTATTGCACGTGAGACGGTTAAGGCAGTGCGCAAGGATGTCCTTGCCAAATGCTACGGCGGCGATATCACAAGAAAGCGCAAGCTGCTTGAAAAACAAAAAGAAGGTAAGAAACGTATGCGTCAGATCGGCAGTGTAGAGATACCCCAGAGCGCATTTATGAGTGTATTGAAACTGGATGATGAATAGGAGAAAATTATGATAAAAAGAGATCTTGGATTATATGTTCATATTCCGTTCTGCCTTAAAAAATGTGATTATTGTGACTTTTTATCCGGCCCCGGAACAAATGAAGAGCAGGCTTATTATTTCCGCACGCTATTAAAAGAAATCCGCAGCTTTGAATCACTGAGTAATCTCTATCGTATTAAATCATTGTTTATCGGAGGCGGCACACCTTCATCGGTTGATTCTGCCTACATCAAACAAATAGTTGATCAGCTTAAGAGTCAGTATGATTTTGCGGAGGATGCAGAAATAACAATAGAGTGTAACCCCGGTACACTTACCGAAGAAAAACTAAAGACATACAGAGATCTCGGAATCAATAGACTTTCACTGGGGCTTCAGTCCGCAGACAATAATGAATTGGTGCTTCTCGGAAGAATACACACATTTGAAGAGTTTACAAACAATTTTGCCCTTGCCAGAAGGCTCGGATTTGACAATATTAATGTGGATTTGATGTCAGGTCTGCCCGGACAGAAGATGTCATCATGGAAGAGCACGCTTGAAAAGGTTATAGAACTTGATCCGGATCATATATCTGCATACAGCTTGATAATTGAGGAAGGAACACCTTTTTACGAACGCTACACCGGGGCAGGTGCACGTAAGCTTCCTGATGAGCGCGAAGAAAGGAATATGTATCATTATACCGGCGAGTATTTAAGCAATCACGGATATGAAAGATATGAAATTTCAAATTATGCAAAACCCGGATGTGAGAGCCGACACAATATATTGTACTGGACCTTGGGCGAATATCTTGGCTTCGGTATAGGTGCTTCATCTTATTTGTCCGGCAAACGATTTTCAAATCCAAAAGCGAAGGAAGAATATTGGGATTATTCACGTAACGCCTATAATGAATTCAGATTTTTGCCGGTTCAGGAAGATAAAGCAACAATGGAAGAGTTTATGTTTCTGGGACTTCGCATGATGCGCGGCATCCAGAAAAAAGATTTTGAAGAACGATTTCACGTTCCATATGAACAGGTATACGGTAAGGTAACCGAAGAACTGGTTAATGCCGAGATGCTTGCCCTCGATAACGGCAGGGTTTATCTAACGGAACGCGGAATAGATTTGAGCAACAGAGTACTTGCAGAATTCTTATTATAAGGGGCACATGATGGCTGAAAATAATTTTTTGGAAATGTTTCTTAAAGAAATAGAAGGGATAGAGCCTTGCGATGAAAAAGAGCTCGCACAGCTTTTAAAGAATCTTAAAAACGGTGATTCAGCTGCAAAAGAAAGACTTATTGAAGGCAATTTACATGAAGTACTGAATGCTGTTATCGGGTGTGAGGACTGCGGACTTCCTGTTGAAGATCTTGTTGCTGAGGGTAATCTTGCATTGGTATCAGTTGTGGATGAAGTGGCAACTTGCCCAACGGTTTTATCGCAGAGCGCATTTTCCCAGTTACTGAAAGAAAAGATTAATGGTGCGCTGGCCGCATTTATTGATGAGGAAGGAGCAGCAACACTTGCATCCGCAAAATTAGAGGCTGAAACAAACCGCCTATTGAAAATCACAAAAGAATTTGAAGAAGAAACAGGACAGACGGCAAGCCTATCAGAACTCTCAAAGCTATCCGGACTGTCTGAAGATGAAGTTGAAGAATTAGTAAGAATTTCCGTGAGTGCAGCCAATCATTCCACGTATAATTCATAAAAATGTAAGAATTTTTAGCACTTCAATGTCTTGAAAGCATGCGTGTTATGTATTACAATGGCATTAGAGTTATTATAAGGAGAGGTTTAGATGACTGATAGAAATACACAGCCTATAACCGTACCGCAGACAAACAAACTTCCCGTAAGCGAGATTCTTGAAAGGGTGTACCAGTCTCTTGTAGAGAAGGGCTACAATCCTGTCAATCAGCTCGTCGGTTACATTATGTCCGGTGATCCTACCTATATCACCAGTTACGGCGGAGCTCGTTCAATGATCAGTAAACTCGAGCGCGACGAGATCTTAGATGAACTCGTGACCACCTATATCGAAACAATGCAATCGAGGTATTGATTTCCCATGCGTGTACTTGGCCTGGACTACGGCAGCAAGACTATTGGTGTTGCCATTACTGACGGCCTAGGCATTACTGTCCAGCCGCTGGAAACAATTACCCGTCCGAAGGAATCCATTATTCGGAAGTCTTTGGTACGCATTGAAGAGATTATTTCAGAATATGATGTGGACAAGATAGTACTTGGCTATCCGATTAATATGTCCGGCGTCGCAGGTGAGCGTGCGCAAAAGACGCTTGAGTTCAAAAAACGTCTTGAAGAGCGTACCGGGCTCCCTGTTTTTTTGTGTGATGAACGTTTAACAACCGTTGAGGCAGATGACACCCTTGCGCAGTCGGGAGTTAAACAGCAAGATAGAAAAAAATACATTGATCAAGTAGCTGCAGTATTGATACTACGTGACTATTTGCAGATGCAACAGGAGAAATAATGGAAAAGATTACATTTAACGGTGATAATGACAGCATAGAACTTTACGTCCTCGAGAGCACTAAGCTCGGTGGAGTTGATTATATACTTGCATCAGATGTAGCAGCCGGCGACGGAGATTGCTATATTATGAAAGATGTTTCTGCGCAGGATGAAGCAGATTCCATATATGAGATGGTTACTGATGAAGCTGAGCTTGATTATCTGTTAGGAGTATTCTCCGAATTGTACGAAGACGCTGATTTTGAGTTTTAATTATGGCAAATAATAAAGACAATACATATTCCGCATCCAGAACAGTCATTTCCGTAGTTGTTAAGGTTATAGTGATAGTTGCCGTACTTTTAGCCTTATACTTCGGAATTACCGAAGGCTACAAATTCGGCTATGATATATTCTCTCAAAAGGCAGTCGATAAAGCGCCCGGACGTGATGTTGAAATTACAATTTACGATGATATGACTAATTCCGAAATAGCTGATGCATTATACGGAAAAGGATTGATTTTAGATCGCACCAGTTTTTCGATTTTTCTTTGGCTGTTTACTGACTCGGATTATGGTATCGTATCGGGCAATTATACTTTGAATTCTTCAATGACGGCTCAGCAGATTATTCAAGCTATATCTCAAGAACTTGAAAAAGAAACAACGGCTGAACCGACACTGGGATTATATGAAACAAGCGTAACCGGAGGAGAGTAATTGGACAACGAAAGGCTATCCTCATACCTTGATTCGCTCGAGAGCGAAGATATACCGTTACTAACAGACATCGCATCTTATGCCACCTTGCATAATCTACCTATTGCCAGGCGTGAGACGGTGTCTTTTTTAAGGACTGTAATAAAAACCGTTCGCCCCGTAAATATCCTGGAAATCGGATGTTGCGTTGCTTATTCTGCTATCCATATGGCTGAATCAGCAGGAGAAGTAAGCATTACAACTATCGAAGTTAATCATGCAAATGCAGAAATTGCACAAAAAAACATTTCTGCATACAAAGAGATAAATCCTTCTGCAAAGATTACATTAATTGAGGATGACGCAACCGGTGTATTACCAAGGTTAACCGGCGAATATGACCTGATATTTATGGATGCAGCCAAGGGACAGTATATCAATTGGCTTCCGGATGCATTAAGACTACTTCGTCATGGTGGCGTTTTAATATCGGACAATGTACTTCAGGATATGACTCTGCTTGAGTCAAGGTTTGCAGTCGAGAGAAGAGATCGGACTATTCACGAGCGAATGCGCAAATATCTTTATACATTAAAACATACTGAAGGATTAACAACATCAATAGTAAACACAGGCGACGGAGTCGCCTTTACCGTAAAGGAATGATATGAATAATTATATTAAAAAGCCCGAATTACTTATGCCGGCAGGAAGCCTTGAGCTTCTTAAAACCGCTGTGCTTTTTGGCGCAGATGCAGTTTATGTAGGCGATGAAACAATGAGCCTCAGAGCAAAGGCTAAAAATTTCACTATCAATGATATACGAGAAGGCGTTGAATTTGCTCATGAGCATGGTGCAAAAGTATATGTTGCGGCAAATATATTTGCCCATAACAGTGACCTTGCAAATGCAATGAAGTTATTCCTGCAGCTAAAGCCGATTCATCCGGATGCGCTTATCATCAGCGACCCCGGCGTATTTGAACTCGCCCGCAGTCTGGTTCCTGAGATACCGATACATATCAGTACACAATCAAATAATACCAATTTCGGGACATATATGTTTTGGCATAAGCTCGGAGCAGAGCGTGTCGTTGCAGCCAGAGAATTAACTCTCAAAGAGCTTGCACAGATTAAAGAGAATATTGACGATGGTATGGAAATCGAGGCATTTGTTCACGGAGCGATGTGCATTTCATATTCAGGCAGATGTCTTATCAGCAATTTCCTGACCGGACGTGATGCGAATCAAGGCGCCTGCACTCATCCCTGCAGATGGAGTTATGCGCTGATGGAAGAATCAAGACCCGGCGAATACATGCCCGTATTTGAGGATGAAAGAGGCACATATCTGTATCATTCAAAGGATATGTGTATGATTGAGCATATTCCGGAGCTTGTTAATTGCGGAATTGCTTCGCTTAAGGTTGAAGGCCGCATGAAAAATGCTCTCTATGTTGCAACAATTGCAAGAGCATACAGAAGAGCAATAGATGAGTATTTTGAATCACCGGATTTATATGAAGCACACAAGGTTGAGTACATGGAAGAGGTTTGCAAATCCAGCAATCGCACATTTTGCACGGGATTCTATTTCGGCAAACCCGGTCCGGATTCTCAGATATATGATTCAAATGTAACACTTACTGAATTTAAGTATCTCGGAACTATTGAATTTACAGACGGCAAGCCGTCATTTATTCAGAAAAACAAGTTCTCCGTCGGTGACGAAATAGAAGTAATTCGCCCCAAAGAGACAGTAATTGCGAAAGTGCTTGAACTGTTTGATGAGGAAGGAAATTCTGTTCCCGACGCACCACACGCAAGCACCAGAATATTCCCGGTTTTGGATACCGAATTATTCGAAAATGATATTCTCAGAATGAAATCAGGAGATGACTGATGAATTTATTACCGGCTTATAAATTAATATCTCACGAATTTATCAAAGAGGTAAGCTCTGAGGCTTATCTTCTTGAGCATATAAAGAGCGGTGCACATGTATATGTCCTTGAAAATAAAGACCCGAACAAGGTTTTTTCAATTGCATTTCGCACGCCTGTAAATGACAGCACCGGTGTGCCGCATATTATTGAACACAGCGTACTATGCGGGTCGGAGAGATTTCCTGTAAAAGATCCTTTTATGGAGCTTGCCAAGACATCACTAAATACATTTCTTAATGCGATTACATTCCCGGATAAGACAGTGTATCCGGTAGCAAGTTGTAACTACGCGGATTTTTGCAATTTGATGAAAGTGTATGTTGATGCTGTATTTAAGCCAAACATTTACGGCAATGAGAACATATTCAGGCAGGAAGGCTGGCATTATGAAGTGGCAGAGGATGGGTCGCTTTCTATCAATGGCGTAGTTTATAATGAGATGAAAGGTGCTATGTCTGATCCAATGGAAACCTTCGGTCAGGAGCTTGAGGCCTGTCTATTTCCTGACAACGGTTACGGCCAGAATTACGGAGGAGAGCCGTCACATATCCCGGAACTTTCTTATGAGCAGTTTCTTGCATTTCATAAGAGATACTATCATCCATCAAATTCTTACATCTATTTGTACGGCGACTGTGATATGGAGGATAGGCTTAACTGGCTTGATAAAGAGTATCTGTGCAAATATGATGCGAATGTCCCTGATTCCGAAATTGCTTTGCAGCCCGCTTTTTCTGAACCTGTGTACAGTAAGAGTTATTATCCTGTAAATGAACTTTCACCGGATGACAAAAAAGCATGGATAGGAACCGCTTGGGTAACAGGGCTTATGACTGACCCTGAGCTGTCACTTGCATTTCAAATAATCGAGCTTGCGATACTCA